>CANETI010000230.1 GCA_947440715.1 Planctomycetota bacterium
GCAAAGGTTTCAGCAGCTTGGCAGGCCATGGGGTCGCTACCGGTGGCGGTGCGTTCATCGGCAACGGCGGAAGATGGTGCGGAAACGTCGTGGGCAGGACAATGTGAGACGTATTTAGATCGTCGTGATGCTGATTCGGTTATTGCCGCAGTTAATTTAGCGTGGAATAGTTTATCGAGCGAACGTGTGGCGGCCTATATTTCACGAATGGGCATCGCATCATCACAGATCGCGATGGCCGTTGTCGTTCAGTGTTTAATACCAGCTGATGTGGCCGGGGTATTATTTACCACTGATCCGGTCGGTAGTGAAGATCACGTGATTATCGAGGCCGCTCCTGGATTAGGTGAAGCCGTGGTATCAGGTCACGTCCAACCAGATTATTTACATGTCGATCCGGTAACGGGTGCCACGTTGTCGTTACGTTGTGGAGATACGAATCGCAGCGTTGCCTGTATTGATGCAAAAGGTGTAGAAAAATTATGGCAAACGGGATTAGCTATCGCAGCGCATTACGGTGAACCGCAGGATATTGAATGGGCAATCGCGAGCGGGCAATTATGGGTGTTACAAAGCCGGCCAATTACCACCATCGCTTCGCGAGCACAGCGCGAGGAATTACTGAAAAAAACACGAGCACAGTTAACCCAACGCTTGGAAACAGGTGCCTCAGGTTGGGTGCGCCATGATTTAAGTGAAACGGCCCCTCATCCAACGCCGGTTTCTGCCGGTGTGTTACAGCGGTTTATGTCCGGTCATGGTGGGTATGGCGGATTATATCGAATCATGGGGCTGACACCCTCGTCAGCTTTAGATAATACCAGTGTGATCACCATGATTGCCGGACGTATTTATTTAGACCTGCAACGCGCGCCGTGGTTATTTGGTCGCAATTGTCCTTTTAGCTATGATTTAGATTTACTGAGAAAAAACCCAGGTGCGGCGCAGCAGCCTCCAACCGTGGCGAATGCCAGTGGCTGGGCGGTCTATACGGCCAGCAAACGCATGCAGGTCATCGTCGAACGGCAATTTGCCGACGCTGATGAAATCGCACGTCAATTAATCAGTACGGATAAACCACGGTTTTTGGCGTGGTGCAATAGTGAAGCCGAACGTGATTTAACCAAGTTTAATGCGGTGGCTTTAGACCAATTATTTTATGCACGGGAACGGACGGTGTTGTCGGAATTCGCTCCGTTGGCATTGCGTCCTGGTTTTATTGCCGCTATCGCGTTGGATCGTTTACGTAGTTTATTAGTTGATTATTTACCTGCCCTTGATGTTGATGCGACATTAGCCTTAGCTGGCATTGATGCTGAAGGCGATGTTACCGTGCGCTCAAGTTGGGATTTACACGCGGTTGCGAATGGAAAGTTCACCGTCGAAAAATGGCTGTCGTTATATGGTCATCGGGCATCTGGTGAATTTGATCTTGCTGAACCACGTTGGCACGAACAGCCAGCAGCTATTGCGACCTTATGCAAACCATTGGTCGGATTACCTGATCCGCGAGAAAACCATCGCCATCGACATCGCGAAGCACAGGTTACTTTATCGGCTATCATAGCGTCATTGCCATTGGGCGTACGGCCACAGGCCAATCATTTATTACAAGTAACCGGCACGCATTTACGTGCGCGTGAAGAAGCTAAACACGTGCTCATGCGCGGTTATGCCAGTATGCGCGCGGTGTTGCTCGCTATGGGAAAATTATTTAAGATTGATAACGGTATCTTTTTATTAAACGACGAAGAACGCGCGTGTTTGGTGCGTACCGGAATCGCACCATTAGCGCTGATCGCACAGCGACAACGCGAACGTCGAGCTGAAGCCGCCCTTTATTTACCAGCCGTTATTGATGCCCAAGCAGTAGTGACGTTAGGCACCGTGACGCCAACGGCTGGCAGTGGTTCGGTTATTCCGTTATCTCCTGGTCAGGCACGTGGACGTGTCGTTATACGTCATGCACCAGTTGCCGATGATGATATCGGTACGGGCTATGTGTTAGTGTGTCCCAGTACCGATCCATCATGGACACCCTTATTATTAGGCGCCGTCGCCTTAGTCGTGGAACGCGGTGGCGTATTATCGCATGGCGCGGTCATTGCGCGTGAATTAGGTGTTCCCGCCGTGGTGCTGCCAGATGCCACGCAACGTCTGCAAGCAGGTACTGAAATAACCGTCGATGGATTACACGGTAGTATTAGCGAAGCGCAGGGCGAAACCTTGTCGAGTTCCAGCGACGATGCATTATTGCCTAACCGATGGTTGCCTCCAGGACCTGGGGCGTTTGATCGACGGATGTCCAGTTTGCGCGATCGTGCCTTAATCTTTTGGCTCTTGTTCATAGCGGCATTATTTGTCTTGCCGCCAGCGTTGCTTTATCAACCAGTATTTGGCTTAATGGATGTCTTAGTATGGCCATTGATACCAACAGTAGGGCCGGTTTTGGCAGCTGCCATAATGGCGGTTATCACGGCGAGCGCGACTTTACTGACGCAACGTCTTACCAGTGATTTGCCGCGTTTACACTTGGCGCAAGAGCGTGCAAAACAGCTCGAAAAAGAAGCTGCCGCATTACCACCAGATTCGCTGCGAGCGGATGCCTGTCGCCAAGCCGCCAAACCGGTTGGTCGTCGTATAGCCATCAGTGGGCTAAATCCTCTGGGATTATTATTAGGCCCCATGGTGGTGTCATTTTTATGGTTAGGCGAACGATTAGCGCCAATCGCACAGAACGCGGACATTGACGCACCCATTCAAATAACCGCTACCGTGGCAGGTGATTATCGCGGTGCGATAATGTGTGCGGTGACTTCACCATTCATGCTTGAAGGTGACAGCGAACGTACCTTGCCGCCCATTCGTTCCACCTTGCAAAACTTACAACGTCAATGGTCACAGCCATTTAATTTGGATCATCAACCGTGGGCAGTGCAGGCTGCTGCGTTAGCCACGTCGCAACAAATGCGGGTAGATTTGGCAGCGTATTTAGCCGGCCCAATGCCCGATGAAACCGTTCGTTGGACGGTGCGGGCTGCCACATCGACCATCAGTCAAGGGGTGATTCGTGCTGGCGCGGATTCGTTGACGGTGCCAATTGCGATTGGTGCACGACATCCGACGCAAGTGCTGGAAACGTTGGGCGATGGCCTGATTCGCCAGGTAATGATTATTCCGCCACCGTCGCGCACCAAGCCAATATTTTGGGCACCATTTACGAAAATAGGTTGGGCATTCGATTTCGGTTGGCTTGGCGTGTATATTCTCGCCTATTTGCCTCCGCTATTTATTCTGCGTAAGGTATTGCGCCTGCCGTAAATAATAATGCGGAATTACTTTTCGCTGACTACTTTTCGCTGACCACTTTGCGAATATCGGGCAAGTGTCGATAATGCCCGTCAAAATCTAAACCATATCCGACAACGAAGACGTCCGGGATAGTAAAGCCAACGTAGTCAGCAATTTGCAACCCGTCGGGCACGCGGCGCATGGGTTTATTAAGTAGGACACAGGTATGCACTATTGCGCCAGCCAGCGCAGTTTTTGCTGCCTGGAGGGTGCGGCCGGTATCGAGAATATCGTCGACTAATAAGACGGTGCGACCACTGAGGTCGGGCATTTCTTCTAATTTAACTTGGCCGCTGCTGACAATACTGCGTCCGTAACTAGTCGCGCGAATAAAGCGCAGGGTGACATCAGGTTGATCAATGGCGCGGGCGAGGTCAGCGACAAAACAAAAGGCACCATCCATCAGGGCGAGAATAGTGAGCGGCGATCCGGATAGATTGGCGGAGATTTCTCGCCCAAGTTCTTGGACGCGTTTGTGGATCTTACGACTACTGATCAGTGGTTTGAGACTGGGTTGCGGCATGGGTCAATAGCATGACAAGCAAGGGCTTTTGTGCCAGCACAGCGTGGTGGCTGTCGGAGGAAATCGCGTAGTTGCCGGAAGTCTTTTGACCGGCCGCCGTACTTACAGTGCTGATGAAGTGCCCTGCTAGGCCGTTTACTCGGGGGGCTGGTGGCTGAGACACGGCTTGCCCATTGCCGCCTCGGTCTAACATCAGCGCCCCCTTTGGAAGCCCCATGACGTCGTTTACCACAAAAGAACTTGCCCTACATGCGGTCCGTCTGGCCTCTGATAAAGGCGGTGAAGACATTCGCTTGCTGCAAATGCCGAAAGGCAATGGCGTGTGCGATTTCTGCGTGGTCGTTAGTGGCCGTAGTGATCGACAAGTACATGCCATTGTGGACGAGATTTATCGCTTCTGTAAACGCCACAAAGTTCCGCACCATCCGGTTGAAGGCGAAAGTGGTTGGATGTTGATCGATTGTATTGATGTCATCGTGCACGCTTTCGATGAAGATAAACGTGCGCTCTATGACATTGACCATGTGTGGACGTTGGCACGTCAGGTCGCTTATGAAAAAGATTTGAAAACGTTAATTGATCCGGACAAGGCGACGACATGACTGGTCAGTTGTTAATTCGCGGCAATGACGCACGCGCAGCTTTTCCCCTGTCATTGTTATCGTGCAAATTGACACGGTTGCCTTCGAAGCCAGTTCACCATCAACGCGATATCGGAAATTGAGTTATTATGTTTAAAGCGCTCGGTAAATTTTTCACGCGGATTAAAGATAGCCTAGAGAAAACGCGCTCAGTTGTTGGTGGAGCACTGCGTAAATTAATTGGCGCCGGACGCGCCATTGACCAAGCCTTCTTAAATCAATTGGAAGACACGTTATTACAAGCCGACATTGGAATAACGAAAACCGAAGCGATTATTACTCAACTGAGAGCCAAGTACAAAAATAATGAAATGGCGCC
>CANETI010000231.1 GCA_947440715.1 Planctomycetota bacterium
CGACGGTAGCAAAAATAAATCACTCGCTTGCAAAATAGGTTCTGGTTTTTGTTGCCCCAATAAACGCAGATCATCACGAATACCTAACGTCCGCGCCAAATGTTCCGCTTTGGGTAATTCCGGGCCATCGCCAACTAAAACCAACACCGCTTTCATCTGCTTACGTAAGACCGCAAAAGCGCCAACCACTTCTTCAACTCGTTTGACCGGGCGAAAATTAGACACATGGGTGATGACGCGATAATCGGGTGGCGCTAAACTTGCACGCCAGGTTTGCGCGGCATCGGGAGTGAAGCGATCGATTTCAACAAAATTGGGAATGGCTAAAATACGCCCTTTGGCGATGTGAAAAGCGTCTTCGGTTTCACGTGCCAGCCATTCGCTGGGGGTCGTAATCAAGTCTTGATGATTTATGGCAAAACGCGTGATCTCATAAAAACCGCGCTCCCGTCCGACCAACGTAATATCGGTTCCATGCAAAGTACACGCTAGTTTAACATCGCAGCGCGTGCGTCGTTCACCTGATCCATTTGGGCGTCCGCATTCGCGTAATACTTGCTGTGCTTGCCATGCCGCCGCGGCATGTGGAATGGCATAATGACTATGAATAATTTGAACATCGTGTTCTTCGACCACTTCAATTAATTTATTCGTAAGATTTAAGGTGTACGGCGGATAACGAAAAAGCGGGTATTCACTGACATCTACCGCATGAAAACGCAAATTCGGCATGGGGCGATCAAGGCGAAATGGTTGTTCATATGAAATGACGTGAATATCATGACCACGATTCGCCAAATGAATGGCCAATTCTGTCGCCACTACGCCACTGCCGCCGTAGGTGGGATAACAAACAACGGCTAAACGCATATTCACGGCTTCGGCACAGAGAGCGGCGCAGGCGATGATGAACGCTGCTCTAATGCTGGCTGAATTCGCATTCCCGTGACTGGCACTAAAGCACGAGTCCACGGTTGATAGCCTTGACGTTCAATGGTGATGGTGACTTGTTTATTTGGGAGCGGAATGACTTGGGGTGTGGTTCCACGAAAAACCCCATCGACCATAATATCGGCTTTGGCTGGGTCGGAATCAATGGTCACCTCGACCATATTAATTGCGCCAACCGGCGTTTGTTTTGGTATGGCTCGTAAGTCAGGGTTTTTATCTAAATACTCTTTTATTAACCCACAGCCCGTGCTCAGCGCTTGCCAAACGGCGAGACTTTCGGGTTCGTTAACTGGTCCGCTAAATTTCCCACTGCGCGTGTAGGGCACTTGTCCTTTTATTTGTTTATTTAAGACGACCCGCCCATCGACATCCACAGCACGTAATTCTACCACGGCAATTTGCCGATAATTTCGCCCACTGCTGTCGGCGATGCCTTCGATACGGCGCAATTCCATCACGCTGGTCAGCACCACTAAATGCGCCCCGCCTGTTGCTGGTACACGACCGGCATCCCAGGCCGCATCACCGGACATCGGCAAGGATTCTCCCGCGCGACCGTCAGCATCTTTAACCAAGAGATCAATATAATTTGCCATCTTGTGCGGCAATTCCACTACGCCGTCTGAATAAATTGTCGCCAAATCACCTAATTTGATCGGCGCAAATAAAACAATGCGCGATGCGCCACCTTTGTCATCAACCGTCACTTCGTTCGGCTTCGCTTGCTCATCAGCCGCGCTCCATTTATTACTTTCACGTATGCATCCTGTGAAGGTCAAAACGCACACGAACAGCATGGCAGCAACGCCGCTTGATAAAATGCTGCTTGATAAAGGACGGGTCATCATGGGCTGATTCATGGTCGGGAGTATGCCGCAACATTTGCGCTGGCCAGTGCAGCCTTGACCCCCTCCCACGACGGCATGGAATAGAACTATGCTACGCGGTATTTCTCCGGTTATCGGAATCGACTTACTGACCATGCTCTACCGCATGGGTCATGGAGATGAATTGGTCTTAGCAGATGCCCATTTCCCTGGGGAATCGCATGGGCAACGTGTCGTCCGCGCTGATGGTTTGTTGATCGCAGATTTACTCGATGGTCTGCTGCCGCTCATCACGCTAGATCGCTATGTGCCCCACGCCGTGACCATGATGAGTCCTGTGCCTGGGGACCAAATTGATCCACAGATCTCGGCAACCTATCAGCACGTCATTAATCGTCATCATCCATGGGTATCAACCATCATCGCCATTGATCGACAGGCATTTTACCAGCAAGCTCGACAGGCATTTGCTGTTGTCATGACGAGCGAAACCAAACGTTACAGTAATATTATTATTCGTCGCGGAAACGATAGCGTTTAAGAAGAACTTAGGTTGCTGCTTCCTCTGCCGGTTGTTCGACTTCCTCGGTGTCCGATTTCGCCTTGCCCTTCACTGGACCTTCTTCAACACCAACTTCTTCGCCAACGGTATGACGCATGACTTCTTCTAATGAAGTCACTCCGCGCATTGCATTCATCAAGCCCGCACGTCGCAGCGTTACCATGCCAAGATCCATGGCCGCTTTACGCAATTCAATGGTGCTAGCGCCGCCAATAATAACCTTACGCAAATCGTCGGTCATCTCCATTGCTTCGACCAAAGCAAAACGTCCCTTGTAACCGTGAGAACATAACGAACAGCCCACGGGTTTCCACAACGTCATACTTTCGATTTCAGCTGGTTTATAACCCGCATCACTTAATTGTTTGGCCGTAGGCAATTCCTCTTTCGTCATTTCTTGTTTACAATTTTTACATAAACGCCGGCCAAGTCGTTGGGCTACAATTGCCAACACCGTCGAGGCGGCAAGAAACGGTTCGATGCCCATGTCGACAATACGAGAAATAGTCGATGGTGCGTCGTTGGTATGCAAAGTCGATAACACCAAGTGACCCGTGAGTGCGGCTTTAACCGCAATTTCAATGGTCTCTTGGTCACGAATTTCACCGATCATAATGGTATCAGGGTCTTGACGCAGGAGTGCACGTAAAGCCGCTGCGAACGTTAGTCCGCGCTTCGGATTAACGTGACACTGATTAAGTCCTTCAATTTCGTATTCGACCGGATCTTCTACCGTATTCACATTGTCTTCGACCGTCATCACCGCGCGCAGACACGAATAGAGCGTCGTGGATTTACCTGAGCCGGTTGGACCCGTCACCAGCAACATGCCATAAGGCGCATCGATGGCGCGCTTAACAATCTCAAGCACTTCTGGCTCAAAGCAGAGCGAATCTAACGAGCCAGCCAAATTCGATTTATTTAAAATACGCATACACACTTTTTCGCCGTGTACCGTTGGCAGCGAGTTGACACGAATATCAATCGCATTGCCGCCCATTTTAACCTGAATACGACCGTCCTGCGGCTTACCGCGTTCGGCAATATTCATGGTGTCCGTCATAATTTTAAGACGGGACACGATCGCATTTTGTAGTCGCTTCGGCGGGTTAAACATTTCATGCAACACACCGTCCATACGGAAACGAATGCGCACTCGTTTTTCGAATGGCTCAATGTGAATATCTGACGCACCTTTCTGAATCGCCGAAACAATAACCGTACGCACTAATTTTACCGCTGGACTTTCCTCACCATCAGCAACGTTTAAGTCATCCTTATCATCTTCTTCATCACGCTTGGCATCGGTGACCGCCAGTTCGTCACCCTCACTGCCCATACTATTCATCATTTCCGCGACAGCGGACTCTTGCGCATGATAAGCTAATTCACGTGCTTTATTGATCGCTCGCTCCGTCGAGACGACCGGCATAATCTGTTTTTTCACCGTTAATTTTAAATTGTCGATCATCACCACATCGTACGGATTCGCGACGGCCAAAGTCAAATAATCACCAATTAAAGCGATCGGTAGAACGCCGTAAAACTTCGATTGTTCTTCCGTAACAACGTCTTCGCCTTTATTTTGTTCGAGAATCGAATCGATATCAATTTTCATCTTATCGAGATCGAGTGGGGGCGTATTCGCATCTTCGGCAACTAAACCCAGAAGCGTTGGTTCATCTAACAGCCCTTCGCTCACGAGCTGTGAGGCCATTAACAAGCTTTCCTTAGCGCATTTATCATAAATCGCCTGCAACGCTTGTTCGTCGATTAATCCATGCTTGCGCATCACCGCGGCCAATTTGCGGTTGTAGCCCATGACATTGGCCATGGTTCAGTCTCCCTGCTCGTGCATGTGTAAATTCTTCATCACTTACATCCCATTCGCGGCTAAAACCGCATTAATTTCACTCATTTTTGTCAGGAATAATTGCAGCGTACAACCGGTCTGCCCTTCGATTTCATGTAAAATATCTTCGGTCAAAGAACCAGCGATGGCGATCACTAAAGATGAACCAATCGAGTCCATCGGCACAAATTGATAACGCCGCATCATGGCGGGCTCAAATATTTCCAATAAGTCTTTTGAGATCTGATACTGGGATGGCAATATATAAGGAATGCCAAATTGGTTTACCAAAACACCAACAATTTTTTCTTCCGTAATAAGTTTATTTTGCACCAACGTTTCGCCGAATAACAGGCCCGATTGATGCTGTAAACGCAAAGCGTCCTGCACTTGCTCATTGGTCAGCAACCCTTGCTCTACTAACAATTCACCCAGGCGCTTTTTTATAAGACGATTAATAGCAACCATCAGACACCATCCCGTTGTGCGGTGCGCTTCAAATCTTCTTGGTCAGGGCTACGTGACATCGCATCGTCCCAAGTAATTTGGTTCCCCTTATACAACTCGAACAAACTTTGATTCATGGTGCGCATGCCCAATTTCGCGCCGGTTTGAATATGCGAC
>CANETI010000232.1 GCA_947440715.1 Planctomycetota bacterium
AAATCAATGCGAGCGTCGAAATTTTGGATTCGCGATTGTCACTGGCGAACATATCTGAGGCCGAACTAGAACTTCGCATGGAACGATTACGTTTTGGTTTAGCTAACATTGCCGAACAGAGTCCCGAAATCCAACGAACCGTTTTGCTCGGCTTGGTCGCTGAGGTCAGTCTCGGGGTGAATCATCCAATGCACATTAAAATTTGGTCATCGCCGGGCGGAGGCTCGGTTAGCCTCGAAGCGACTTCCCCTCCCCCAGAGGGACCAGAGGGGTTCGAACAAGGAGCAACAGTGGTTGGGGTGCAGGGATTCGAACCCCGACAGGCAGAGTCAGAGTCTGCAGTCCTACCGTTAGACGACACCCCAATAGGTCTTGTTCTGAGGCGCTGGATGATGGGCGAGAGGCGGAAGGGTCAAGGGTCGGCAGGGGCTGCTGGCTTTGGCGCGGTGATGGTTCCGGCGCGGATTTGCCAGTAGGTGGATTCGGCGGGATCGTTGCTGCGTTGTGCAAGTTCAGCAAGGCGTCTGGCAATGGTGGTCGATGGATGCAGGTCGTAAGCACGCAAGAATGACCGTTTGGCGTCAGCTAGTCGACTGTCGGCTAAGGCTAATTCGCCGAGGCGTTCGTGTGCCCAGGCTGAATCGGGGACTTCCGCTAAATAGCGACCTAATAGTTGTTCTTCGAACAAAGGATTTTTTCCTTGGGCCGCTAATTGTGCGCGGACACGCAAGCTGGGCACATGGCGTGGGTCGCGTTGGAGGGCTTTATCAATTAATATAATCGCACGTGGAATATCGCCGCGCATCGCCGCGATGGTGCCAGTGCCATATGGCCCCCAGGGTAATTTTGGCGCTAATCGATCAAGATCATTTAAGACATTTTCGGCACTCGATAAGCGTTTGAGGCGAATATAGTTTTGCGCTAATAACATGCGTGGCTCAATCCAATAACTACTGGCAGCAAGGGCTTTATTACACCACGGGATGACTTCCTCCAATTCGCCACGCTGATAATGCAATTGTGCGCGCAATAAATAAGCCTGCGGATGCTGGCAGCCTTTGGCTAATAACGCATCTAAACGTATTCGTGCTTGTTCATACAGCCCATCATCCATGAGCTGTTGAATAAGATCCATTTCAGTGGCTTCTTCAATGGAAGCAGCCGAAGGTTGTTGCGTGTCGCTGCCAAAAATAACCCAGCGAGCATTTTCATCTTCATTGACGATGCGTGGTTTTTTATTTTCAGCGGACTTAGTGGGTGGTTCTCGTGTGTCATCACAGGAACACAGTAAAAAAACGAACAGGGTGATGAATGAATTGAATAATATCCGTCTCATGACCAAGCTCCGATGGCGTGGGCAAAACCAGCGGCTTTCGCGTGTACTTCGTCCCATTCAGCGCGAGCTTCTGAATCCCAGACAATTCCACCGCCAGCGTGAAACGTGAGTTGGTCATTGGTGATGCTCGCTGTGCGAATAGCGACGGCCAAATCGGCGCTGTGTGCATTCATCCAACCAAAAGTACCGCAATACGCACCACGTGGGCTATTTTCTAGTTTGCGTAAAATTTGCATGGCGCGCAGTTTTGGTGCGCCTGTAATAGAGCCAGCAGGAAATGCCGCTGCTACTACATGGCGTAAATGTTGACCCTGAGCGAGCGTGGCCTCAATGCGAGCGGCGCGGTGATGGACATGGGATAAATCAATTAAATGTCCGCGGTCGACCACCTGAACACTTCCAGGAATGGCGACGCGTCCCAAATCATTACGTACGAGATCGACAATCATGGCTAATTCAGCATGGTCTTTGGGGGCATTAATTAAATCGGCACGAATTTCATCTTCGCGTCCGTGGATGCGTCGTCGGGTGCCTTTAATTGGCACGCTAACGATGCGTTTTCCGCGTTGAGCAATAAAACATTCAGGGCTGTGGCTAACAATACTTGGACGCCTTGGACTGCGAAAAAATCCAGAGAATGGGGCGGCACTGCCGGTGACTAATTGGGCAAATAAAGAGACATCGCGCTGTGGCCCTGCCTGGAGTGTCGCAGTGAAAGGCATGGCTAAATTTGCTTGGTAACAATCTCCTGCGGCAATCCATTCACGAATTTGATTAACTCGCCCAGTATATTCGGATTCGGACCAACGACCACGTAGCGGAGTAGCGAATTGCACCTTGGGCAATAAAATTGGGTTGCGCTGTAAGCGTGCCTTGGTCTGTTCCGCCGTCGCGGAATCATCAGTTAAAATACGACAATTACCCAAGGAATCCCATTGCACGATATGTCGTGGTTTGAGTACGCGTGGGGTGATCGTGGGAAACTCATAATCCAGTTGAATAAAGGTAGCAGACGGCGGGACATTACCCCAGGTTTGTCCGCAAGTGGGTTCGAAAAAAGGATCTTGGTGATCCCGAGGCGTAAAATCTATGGGGACGTCTGACGTTATTGGACAGGTCTCAACGTTATCGTCATCCCAGGCTAAGGTCGCTCCCTGGGTGCCAATTAAACAGATTAGCACCGCAGCATCGGCCACTGCCGCCATCGCCGCGAGCGGAGTGATCGTTGGCGCAATATTATTCATGCCACCGTTGTTCATGCCACCGTCGTGCGCAGCGATAAATCGAGTGCTGGTACAGAATGGGTTAATGCACCCGTCGATATTCGTTCCACTCCGGTTTCGGCAACCGCACGAATCGTTGCTAAGGTGATGCCGCCGGAGGCTTCAAGCGCAACTGAGCGTCGACCTTGGACGTTATTGCGCCGTTCAACCGCAGCGCGTAATAAATTCGGAGCCATATTATCGAGCAAAACAATATCGGCTCCAGCGCTGATCACGGCCTCTAAATCATCGAGGAATTCAATCTCTACTTCGATGATGGTATCTGACCCTAATTGTTCACGCGCGCGTCTGACGGCTTCGGCAGGACCGCTACCATGCGGACCAGGCGGCATTAATGCGATATGATTATCTTTAATGAGTACTTGGTCGAATAAGCCAATGCGGTGGTTATGAGCGCCGCCACACAACACGGCATGTTTTTCTAATAGGCGCATACCGGGCGTCGTTTTACGCGTGTCGAATACTTTCGCTTTAGTGCCAGCAACGGCATTGGTGTAACGACGCGCCATGGTGGCGGTGCCCGATAAGCGTTGGCAGAGATTTAACGCGGTGCGTTCCCCAATTAACAGCGTTGTGGCATTTCCATAACAGCGCAGCACCTCATCACCAGGAACCACTGCGGTACCATCAGCGGCACACCAGCTCACCTCGACACCGCAGTCCGGTAGCGATTGAGCAACAGCGGAAAAAACTAATTGAAAAAGTGGTAAACCACAAACCACACCAGCGGCTTTCGCACGCACCACACCGTGTAATTTTGCCTGCGGCGGCACCAAAACTTGGCAAGTCACATCGCCGGCAAGGCGCAAATCTTCACGCAGGGCGAGGGCAATTAATTCATTAATATCTGGATTATCGTAGGGGTTCATATTTTTCGTCTTTGTTCAGAATAGAGGGGAAAAAGTGATCATATCTGAATGGTGTCGTCATCATGCGTAACACTTAAATATCCTAATACGGCACCAATAATGATCCAGCCCAGCCAACCGCAAATCATGAATAAAAGAGGGCCCGCCGCCATTACCAAAGGACCAGTGTTCTCAGCAGAACCCCACCACCCACTCACGTAACATAATAACCATATTGGCCAAGAACCACTAATATAAATAAACATGCTGCGTAACATTCCAAGCGAATATCGTGCAATTATCCAGCCTAAAAATCCACCGACTAAAAAGAATAAAATATAAGAGATCCAAGACATGCTGCCACCAAAGGCCATGATGCGTGCGGATATTGGTAGGATAATTGCGCTAGCGATGGATAGATTGCGGATGAACCGGTTTCGTTTTTCCTGCCACCGTTGTGTACGTTGATTCAAATCTTGTGTGCGAAGATTATTTTTTTCTAGTACGTCTTCCAATGATGGTTTGTGTTTCATTATCCCGCCCGTCCGCCATATAGTGCAGCAACGACTTGTTCGATGGTGGGTTCTTCAATGCGAATATCGGCTATCGGTAGCAAGGCAAAGCACTGTTGCAGAATTTTAGCGGTATCGACGCCAGCTTCCACGGCGGCGACTAATTCAACGGCACTGGTTTGTGACCACGTGATTTGCTCAGTCGGTAACGTGGTCAACGTGGTGAGGTCGACGGCTTGCGATAAGGTAAATTCTAAGCGTTTTCGTGCGCCATATCGGTGTTTCAATGCTTCTAAGTTGCCGTCGTGCATGATGCGGCCATGGTCGATTACGACGACTCGGTGGCTTAATGATTCGATGTCCTGCATGTCGTGCGTGGTCAGCAAAATTGTGGTGCCATATTCACGATTGAGTTCACGCAAAAATTCGCGCAGCCGCGCTTTTGTCATGACATCGACGCCAACGGTCGGTTCATCAAGAAATAACACTGCGGGATTATGTAATAAGCTAGCGGCCAAGTCGGCCTTCATACGCTGGCCAAGTGATAATTTACGGACGGGTGTGTGGAGAAATTCTTTTAATTCTAAAACTTTATCATATCGAGCCAGGCGAGTCTGAAAATCGCTGAGTGGCACGTCATAGAGATGACGTAATAATTCAAAGCTTTCGCCGACGGCCAAATCCCACCACAGTTGACTACGTTGACCAAATACTGCGCCAACGGTGCGTACATAACGGGCACGATCACGATGTGGATCAAAACCATTCACCCGCACCGTACCAGTGGAAGGCGTTAAAATACCGGTGAGCATTTTAATGGTA
>CANETI010000233.1 GCA_947440715.1 Planctomycetota bacterium
CGGGAGCTCCCACTAAATCATAGAGTGAACCGGCGATGTGGGTGGGGCGGCTCATTTCTTTTTCTTCATTGATGTCTAATATTTGGACTTCAGCGCCGGTATTAATCCAGTCTTTGATGTCACTGAGGCGAATGAACACGCCGCTGTTACCTTTGTCGGCGATTTTCCAATCAATTGATAAGACGAAATTTTCAAATTGCTCAGCGCCATAGACGGCATCGCCACCTTTGTCGCTGCGCATCAAAGTGCCATTTTCAGCTTTCCAATTGACGAGGGTTGTTTCAAGAACGCCTTTACCGCGGTTCACCCAACCAGTGGTCGAGGTGCCATCAAATAATAATTTCCAACCGTCGGCCTTTTCGCCTTCAGTTAGCGTGTTGTCAGCCGCGAATGCGCCGCACGCAAACAGCAGGCAACAGGCAAGGGTGGAAAGTTGACGCATAGGAGGCTCCTTGTGAGGGTTGCTTTGTCGTGATTATGTTCGTTCAAACAAGGTCGTAGATGGGCGAGATGTCTTATTTTAGCCTAGTAATAGGAGGAATTGGTATCGCGACCTTTGCTAGCGCCGTGACGCTCCCCATAGCCTCTTGCGTTGGTAACTGACCAACCAAAGTGGCCCGTCCGCTCGCGGCCGGAACGGCCTAGAATCGAGCGCAGGAGAATGAGGAATGGGCTTCAAAGTTGCCATCGTCGGCGCGACCGGTGCCGTGGGCGTCGAGTTCATGAATGTGCTCGAACGTCGAAACTTCCCCGTATCTGATTTGGTGCTCTTGGCATCAAAACGCAGCGCTGGCACAACCCTGACGTTTAAGGGTAAACCGTATGTCGTACAAGAATTAACCAAAGATAGCTTTATTGGCTGTCAATTAGCGTTGTTCAGTGCTAGCGGTGCCATTTCAAAAGAATACCGTGAAGCCTGTGTCAAAGCGGGTTGCTTAATGGTAGACAACAGCAGCGCCTTCCGCATGGAAGATGGCGTGCCGTTGGTCGTGCCCGAAATTAATCCGCAAGAAGCGAAAAAAGCGTTGCAAGCCAATGGCGGCAAAGGCGTCATCGCCAATCCGAATTGCACCACCATTATTGCTTTAATGGCACTCGCACCTCTGCATCGCGAAGCTAAAATTAAACGTTTAGTCGCAGCCACCTATCAAGCCGCATCCGGTGCTGGCCATGCTGCCATGGAAGAATTAAAAGATTCAACCCGCGCGTGGTTAGACGGCAAACCGTATGCACCTAAAGTGCTGCCGCATCCGTACGCCTTTAATTTATTCCCGCACAATTCAGCCATGGGTCCAGAAGGCTACTGCGAAGAAGAAGTTAAATTGCTAAAAGAAAGCCGCAAGATTTTAGCCGATAATTCACTGCGTATTACCGGCACCTGTGTGCGCGTACCGGTTCTACGTACGCACGCCGAAGCGTTGAATGTCGAATTTCATAAACCACTGAGCGTCGAACGCGCTTATGAAATTTTAAACAAAGCCCCAGGCGTCACGGTGCTTGAAGACCGCGCAAAAAACCGCTGGGCCATGCCCATCGACGTCGCCGGGAAAGATAACGTGTATGTCGGTCGCATCCGTAAAGATCAGTCGCAAGATAACACCTTAGAATTATGGGTCGTTGGTGACCAATTGCTCAAAGGCGCGGCATTAAATGCGGTGCAATGCGCCGAGGTCGCACTGCTCTAAATGGTTGAATTTTGCTCAGAATCTGACGCTAACTTAAGGCGCCGGAAAAGAGCGAATGGGGCTATACCGTTTGTAGCTCTCCCAAATCTCGCCTCCGTCGAGTATGCGCGAGTCGCCAGTCGTGCGGAGGTAGTTTTCTAATCGTTGGGCTAATTCTTTTTTGGCTTCGGCATGGGCGGGATCGTTAACTAAATTGTGTAAGCACCCAGGATCCGTCACGATATTAAAGAGTTCTTCTGATGGGCGTTTCTCCACCGCGAGTTGGAGAAACGCCCCTAATGCGGGATTATTTTCGTTGGCGATGAGAAACGACAAGGAAGGGCAGTCGTCAATATCACAATATCCGCTGTGTGGTCCTTCTGGTTTGCCATTTTTATCTAATACAATGGGGTCGCCTGCGGGCCAGCGCTCCGAGTGAAAATTACGAATATATAAATATTTATCCGTACGCAGTGCACGTTGCGGATAAGTCCAGTTGTTGAAGCGCGACGAAGAATGTCGCTCTCGCGCGGCGTAAGCGACACGGGTAGCGTCGACGAGTCCGGATTTATCTGAGGTCAGTGTCGCTAACAAACTGTGGCCACTCGGTGCTAATTCTTTGTTGGGATGAACGACACCAGCGGCCTCTAAAATAGTTGCCGTAATATCGACAAATCCGATGACATCATCTAGCGTACGTCCACCGGGAATGCGCTTACCCCAACGAATCGCCATCGGTAGGTGAATGCCATATTCATAGCAATTAGCTTTGGCTCGGGGAAATGCCATCCCGTTATCTGCGGTGACAATAATAATGGTGTTATCTAGTTCGCCCGCTTCCTCTAAATTCGCAATCATGGTCGCTAAATGACGATCAAACCATTCGATTTCTAAAGCGTAGTCGAGTAAGTCGCTGCGAATTTCTGGCGTGTCTGGTAGAAACGATGGCACCACCGCATCGCTTAGTAATTTTCCTGATTTTAGTCCAGATCCTTTTTCAAAGCTGCGATGTGGTTCCTGACCCCCATACCAAAAGCAGAATGGTTTGCTGGCGTCGCGCTTAGATAAAAACTCGCGAAAATTTCCAGCATAATCAGTCGACGAAATGCCAGAGGTTGGTGGTGTTAGTTTTTTATTCCCTACACCTTTACCCGCAGGATTATGGGCGCGTCCTGACACTTCAAAATTTCCTGGTCCCCAGCCTTTGCCCGTCATGCCAACAGCGTAACCAGTTTGTTCCAATAAATCGGTGAAGACGACATATTTTTTTGGAAATGCACTGGCGTGCGTACCAGCATCTTCAATTTGCCAGGTGTGTCGTCCGGTCAGCAAAGCGGCGCGTGATGGACTGCACCCAGGAGATGCGGCAAAGGCATTGCGACAAAATACACCCTCTTTGGCAATGCGATCAAATGCTGGTGTTTTGATCCCTGGGTAACCAGCAAAGGATGTATGGGCAAAGGATTGATCATCGGAAATGGCGATCAGGACATTCGGAGGCTTTTGCCCATCAGCCGTTATCGCATTGGTTACAGACAGGGCTGAAATAAGGACCGTAAACATAATAATGATGCGGAACATGGCCACGTATCTCCTGGGAATCGAGATCTCTTATCCTGCGTTGATGGCGTTGCTGAGCCATCAGCAAATTCCGACAGACGAATGTTTAAATACTGATCGGAAAACGCGCTTTAACGGAACAATTCGCTTACTTTTCGTAATCCGGCGATTAACCGATCAATATCGGTTTGAGTATTATAAATCCCCAAACTCACTCGCGCGGTCGCGGATACGCCGTAACGTTGCATGACCGGTTGCGCACAATGATGACCGGCGCGAATGGCGACGCCTTCGAGATCTAAAATACTGCTAATGTCAGATGCGTGGGCATTCGGCATGGTGAACGACAAGATCGTGTTGCGATTTGCGGCGGTCCCAATGCGGCGTAGGCCTGGGATGGTCGCTAATCCGGCTTCGGCGTAATCGTATAATGTGCGTTCAGCGGCTTGGATTTTTTCCCAATTAAACGTATTCATCCACTGACAGGCTGCGGCTAAACCGATGGCTTCAACAATTGGCGGTGTTCCGGCTTCAAAACGCGCTGGTGCTGGTGCGAACGTGGTTTTTTCGATGGTGACTTTTTCAATCATCTCGCCGCCGCCGCGCCAGGGGGGCATATCATCGAGTACATTGGATTTACCGTAGAGGACGCCAATTCCAGTTGGTCCGTAGAGTTTATGGCCAGCGAAGACCAGGAAATCGCAGTCGAGATCTTGTACATCCAAACGCATATGCGGCGCGGATTGCGCGGCGTCGATTAATACTTTCGCACCAATCGCATGGGCTTTACGCGTGAGTTCTTTGACTGGATTAATCGTGCCTAAACTATTCGCAACGTGAATAACTGAGACCAATTTCACGCGTTCATCCAGCAGTTTATCAAATGCATCCATATCCAAGCTGCCGTCGTCCAAAATCGGACAGGCGATCAGTTCGAGTCCCGTAATCTCACGGACAATTTGCCAAGGAACAATATTGGCATGGTGTTCCATGCCGGTGATCAACACGCGATCACCTTTTTTTAAATGTTTGCGGCCCCAGGACCACGCGACGAGATTGATCGCGTCGGTGCAGCCCATGGTGAAGACAATATTTTTTTCCGCTGGCGCATTAATGAATTTCGCCACGGTGACGCGAGCTTGTTCGTAGGCTTGGGTTGATTCCACGCTGCGGGCATATAAGCCGCGATGTACGGTTCCGTATTCGTTACGCAGAAAGCGATCCATCCGTTCGATCACCGCGAGCGGTTTTTGCGCTGTGGCTCCGGAATCTAAATAGGTAAATGGTTTGCCGTTTGCCGTGCCAGCTAATCCTGGGAATTGTGCGCGAATGGTTTCAACGTCATGACTCATGGACGCAATTCCACCGGCAAACGATCAGTAACGGAACGTAAAAAAGCCGTGGTCAGCAACGCCGTTGCACTGGATTGATCGAGGCCGCGCATGCGTAAGTAAAGTTGCTGATCGGCATCCAATTGACCAATGGCAGCGCCATGCGCGGCTTTGACGTCATCGGTATGAATATCTAATTGTGGCCGCGAATCAGCGCGCGCTTTGGCGGATAATAC
>CANETI010000234.1 GCA_947440715.1 Planctomycetota bacterium
AACGTTCCATTAAGCGATCACGCACCGCCAAAGCCGTAGCCATATAGCGATAACGGACAGAGACGGAATGCGCGTCGCGACCTAACGTGTAGGCTAAGTGCCGATGGACATCGCTACGCAAACTGGGCATATCCATACCCAATCCAGGTGGGGTAATCGGCTGGGTGTCTGCTGTTTCGGCAAAGCGATTGTCCCCCATCGGCGATAACGGCTGAGTCTCTGCTGCTTCGGCTCGGCGGTGGTTGGCGCGATCGCCTGGGTTTTGGTTCGGCGAACGGGGCGATGAACTCATAAAACACTCTCCAGCTGGGTCGGGAGTGTGCGATTTGTGTCCTACTCGCGCAAGGCTGCACCTTTCATCAAGCGCAGTGTGTTGGGGGCCTCGGATTGGCGCTTATGGCAGTGCTCTTGCTTAGTCTGACAGCACTGGTGGCTTGAATTGAAGCTTGAGTTCACCCCTACCACGTATCAACGATCACCGAGAACGGCGCAAAGGGCGGTTGGCCTTCTTGGGTGTAGAGGTCGTTATTGTAACCATAGTTTCGGGTTGGGGCGCCGAAGTAGCCATCGTTTTGCCAGCGGGTGTAACGAGCGCGTCCGAATACGACTAATGAGCCATTGAAATTGAATGTTCTACCGCCCCAATTCTCTTCATATTTCAAGACGTTTTCTAATTCACCGCTACCGTTTTGGGAACTTCCTCCTTCCGAGGTTTCCAGCATGTTGCGACCGATCGAATTCTCTCGGTCAGTTGGAACATTGTGGATCACGAATGATAAGCGATAGGTGGTGACAGCCGAGGGAATCGGGGTGCTGTAGGTGCCGCGATTGAGTAGCCCTCCACTAATTCCACTATTGGTCATCCCACCGGCACCAATGTTAGTTAAGTTGTCTGTCCATAAATCCGAGAGAACGACGCAGGCATCACTAAATAGCGCACACGGTGGATAGAGATCACCGTTGGTCCCGCTGCCAGGTTCTGGATTTAAGGTGTTGTAGTTGCCTTTTAGGTAAGCGATTTGTGGTGTAAAAATAGACAGTCCTGCACGGCGATTTCCTGCCGCTGCCTTGGTTGAGGCGATACGTCCACCCCAATCGATCAGCGAGCCATTTTCTATTCGGACACGAAGTGGCATGCCCGGATAAGTAACAAACGCTTGTGCATTGTTGATCGGGGTATTTAGATTTTGAGCGGGCAGGGCCAAGCTGCGTCCCGTCGCGTTGGCCGCGACAACACCATTGACGGTGCCAACAGCATTGTTGCCAATAACCGGCCACGTCGTGTAGGGCTTGGAAAAATTACCACCAACTACGGCACCAGGCATTAATGGTAAATTAGCGGGCTGATTGACTCCGCCAAAAAAAGCAGCGGCATAGTTGGTCGTGGTTACTAATGCATCCACATTTGGATTAAAAGTCAGTGGTAGGGTTTGCACATCGCCGCCATTGGCAGAATGAGAAGCAACCGGATTAAACCCGAGTGGCGCATTAGGATGCCAATAACCATTACATTGGGCATTTTCGAGCGTGAGCCAGGGGCGCGTAGCACGGTCATCAGGAATTCCAGGGGCGGGTGTCAAAAATGGTCCGCCAGCGCTGCGAAATAACCGAGCGGTACGGGCAATATAAATGGCACCGTTGAACACCGAAGACATAGGTGTTGCGCTATTTGGAATCGTCCATGGCCAAACTTGCGATAGGGCAGTGGTTTGAATGAAACCACAAGTGACACCAGTATTAAGAACAAAAACATTGACCTCGATACGTTGTGATCCATCAAGGTAACGATGCAGCCGTGTCCAGCCGGTTTCACGCCCAGAAACAGTTTTTGTCAGACGACCACAGAGTTGAGTCGGATTGGTGGCGCCAACCGGCATGCTAAAGAATTGTGACGTAATATCATTGAAGCGAGGAAAATCCGTTTGGTCGCAGCCAAAATAAACCACAAAATGTGAACGCATGGCATGGCAATAGCCTTGCATGGCTAAATTAGTTACCTGAGCAACTTGAACTGGAGTGAGCGTGGGGATAAGGGCGAGGGTAGGATATTCAGCCGTAGGAGTTGGGGTAAAGTAACTGTTGGGCACCATCGTCCCCATGGTAAATGGCATGGCGGCGGTCAGGGCGGTGAAAACGTCAGTGCGACTTGCGATCTCTGCCGCTCCACCTCCACTTAAACCGCCTATCCAATTTGCTGGATTTAAAATAATGCCATTTGCTTGTGTTGCTCCAGCGTCTTCCCAATCATCTTGTGTCATAGGTGAGAGGGGGTCGGCAGCGACGGCATTTTGAAAAGCACTTATTAAATCATCTAATGCAGGATCTTTCATGGCTGAACCGTTATAATTTTCTGCCGTAGCCCAGGCCTGAACAACAGTTCTTAAGCGCGCACGGTGATGGGGATAATTGCGAATCCCGCGTTCCAGAATCGTTAAACCGGCAGCCGTTTGGGGGGTGGTTAATCCTAAGGCATTTCCGATCCAGGCATTAAAAGCTGGTCGCAGACCGGTGTCCATGCCCGCGTGACTCAAATTAGTAAAATAGTCGAAGGCAAAGCTATTGCCACTAAGCGGGTCATCACCAGGTAATGTCGCAGGAGCAGGGGGCGAATAGGCCGGAGTAATCGATCCCCATGCCCCTAAGAGATTATTTTGCATATTAATCGCTTCGAGTGGCTGAGCCCCACCAACGCCGGGTGTGCTATCGGTTTCAGTAACTCTATTCCACAGTCGATTCGCAGGGGCAACGGCAACAAGACTGGGGTAATCGGTATGTCTGAGTAAATGGTCTAAATCGACATTACCCGTTGGCGTTTTATAAACGATCATTTCATTTGCGGGTGGATCATTAGCCAATGCTGGTGTCCGTAGCTTCCAATTGGCGGTATCGACACCGGCTGAGGCATCGCCGCCCAGAGGATTGCTCATAATGGTAAATGGCTCCAAGGGCCGTTCGGTGGACAATCCACCACCAATACGTGTTTGAATTTGCAGTATATCAGCGCCGCGTGAGGCGTCTCTGACGTATTGCGCTAATGGATCGACGGCGGAAAATTTCACCGCGGGATCTAGCGTGCGTGAGTCTTGTAGCGAAGTAATCCGGACGCCATTAAATGAGACGGGGACTCCACCTGGGAAGGAGGCGTCTCCAGATACCCCATTAAATGTTTGGGAAATGTCTTGTGGCATCAGGGACTTTGGGCTTGTGAAATCAAAGGTGTCTTCATACCAACTACGGTGAAAGTTGGCGACCTTACGCAGACGAAAAATACCGTCGACACCTTCAATCACATTGGGCTCAGCCGATGATCCAATGGTAATTCCAGAACCTGAGTTGGCATTGTCAAAATAATTGGTGCGCAAAGCATTTGGTTGTGAAACCCCGCCTAAATAGAGTGAGGCGTTGGTGTGTACAGCCCCGCCAATGAATAATGGTGGTCCATTACAGATTTCTAAATCGCCAGCCGGACCTGTTCCATTATAGAAAACGACATACTCAAAAAGTCGTTTAATCGAAACGCGCACCATGCGTCGAACCTGCGTATGGCCGACTTGCCCGATGGCCGTGTACGGATCAAAATTAGCAGCATTGGTATTATGGCCGGGCAAGGACTCGTGATCGCTGGGTAAAATAAAACAGTCAACGACTAATTCGAATAATAAATTGGTTGAAGGGGCAAGTCCTTCCGTGCCGACGGCAACCAATGTTTGCGTCAGCGGTTCATTGGGATCAACATTCGAGTTATTGAGGAATTTTACGGCTTCGGCATCATTGAGATCGCTAGCGGTAATTTTTTTGCCCATGCCTGAAATACCGCGATCATAAACGCGTACAGGTGATAAATTCCAGTAAACTAAAGAATCACCAACGCGCAGTCCGCCGCGTGACTGGGATGGATCGGAACTCTTTAGCCCGCGTTGGGGTAGTGCAAAGCCTGAGCCAAATAAGGTGGCAACTTGCTGTGGGTCAATCAGCACGGTAGCTTCATTCGCGCGTAAGCTGGTAATATTATTTGTCGCAAGCGACTGTAACGTTGATGCGATTTGCTCAATCATCGCATTCGCCGTATCGCGTGATTGCAATTTGCGTTTATCAATCTGATTGAGCGTACGCTGTCCTTGCACAGAAGACGTAGCGATGGTGAGCGACATAATCACAGCCGCTAAAATAATCATAGCCACAACCATGGCGAAACCGGAGCGAATTCGAGTCGTCGACATGATGTTTTCCTTTACCAATGGTTTTTTATTTAGTGCTTGGGAGTTGTGGCATGGGAACTGAAATGTCTACGACACGAGACAGCGAGTGCACGCTTCCATCAACGTTCATGGAGCGATAAATACGGCCGTGAAATCGTATGGCATTCGCTACAACCACGAGTTTAAAGGTCCGTCGATCGATATTCGTCGCGATAGGCGGGCCAATTTGTGTCGGAGTTGTGTCGCCAGGATTGGTATAAGCGCGAGTCAGATGTCCGAGTTCAATTGGCGGTGTCGTGTTAGGTGTCAAATTTGACCAGGCGACTCCATCTGCGGGTTTTAGTTCCAGAAAATAATGGCGAAGATTATCCGGATTGCTGTTTTCTGGTAGAGTTTGTTTAATTCCCATTGTCGCGTTAGTTTCCCACATGGGACGAATCCACCATTGGCTGTTCGAGGCATCCGGATCATAAATCATGAAGGGTGTTGGGTTCGCATTGATGTAATTGACGAGTGAAACGGGTTGACCATCCGTTCCCGTCAATGGACCATCAAGTTCGTCCGCGAGATT
>CANETI010000235.1 GCA_947440715.1 Planctomycetota bacterium
AAATAACATCGCGTGGTGCGGTTAATTTGCGGCGGGCTAATTCTTGCGCCGCCCATCGATTTAACAAAACATCCAGTGCTGGGTTGCGATTCGCCGCACCGGCTGAGCGAATGATAAGCTGCCATGCGCTTTCAGTATCTCCGACTTCCAGCGCTGCGGCGACGCGGTTTTCTAACGGCAGCGCATCATGATGGACGATAAACCGCGCGCGTGTTACCGGAGCGAGTCCAGCAATTGGTAGAATAATCGGCGTCATCCCACCACGCAGACTAAGTGCATGGGAGTCAATTACCGTCGGCTCGGTACTGAGTGCAATAAAGAGAGCTGCAGCATCCATAGGATTGTCGATGGCGCGGAAGGGGCTGGCCTTACTCGCCGGTATCTCCATGCTCATTGTGGTCTGGACGGGTCGGTAGGTAAACCACCGGTTGTTTATGTCCTGTTCCAGCGATCGGTTTCACCACGAGGGGTCTGCCAACCATGTTCCGGCGTCGGACTGACCAAGTTTATTCTACGCTTCAGCAGGTGCAAAGACGCATCACTGAGCAAACCGGTATGGCGGATCAGCAAGATCCCGTTGCCACGCAACCGGTTGTTGGCCGTCAACCGTTAGAGCAAGTCCTGCCCAGCGGCGTTCCCGTTGTTGTGCCGCAAGTTGCGCATAACGGAATTCAACAACCGAATGTTCTACCGACAGCTCCCGTACAGCCAGCATCACAGAGTTATCTAAATCCTGGTGCCGTGCGTCTTGGTCCTGGAGGCAAACGCTACGTCTTACAATTATCTGGTGACATGGCGATGTTGTTATTGGTGGTATGGATTGCCTCAATGGCTGTCATGTTTGTACTTGGCCAATATTGGTGTACCTCTGGCGGAGCAGGCTTAGCAGCTGGTCCAGCAGGTAATCGCGACGTTGTGGCTGCACCCATCGGAAAACGTCAAGGCGACACCATTTTGTTATTACAAAGCGCACCGAATGCGACGGTCGAGTCGGTGAGTTTTTTCGAAGAACGCGCTCGCTCACTCAATGAATTTGTCCGGCAAAATAATAAGGCTGGCTGGAAACCATACTTTGGTGTGCGTAAGCCAGTAAATGGCGGCGTTGAACTAGCCTTTGGTGTGGTCGATGGTGCCTGGGGCGTTAATCAAAGTGACTATTTGGAATTTGCCAAATTGTTGTCACAGCCGTTGAACAAAGGTGGCGCGGGTTATGGACAGGCACGTTGGGTAAAAGTCGAATAATAAAGCGTTCCCGATATGTTATTTCTTGATCGCGCATTTCCTCGACACGTGGTGGTGTGGCAACATGTTGAAAAACATTTGCCTGCGGGGGAACTAGCGCATGACGTCAGCCATATTGCACGGGTGTATCGCTGGGCATTGCGTTTAGCCGCAGAAGGCGGCGCTGACGCCGATGATGCCGGAGCCATGGCCTTGGTGCACGACCTAGCCTTTATTCCCAAAGACAGCCCCGACCGTGCGCTTGGTGGCGAACGCTCAGCGTTGTTAGCTGGCACCGTATTACAGGCGGCGGGCTATCCCGATGAGGAAGTAAAGGCGATTGCCGAAGCGGTGCGCACGTCCTCGTGGTCGCGTGGCCTTGCTCCGACTAATGCGTTAGGTGTGGTGTTGCAGGATGCGGACCGTCTCGATGCCATTGGCGCGGTTGGACTGATGCGAACTTTCGCGTGTGGACAGTTCATGTCGTCGGCAACTCGGCCAGGACAATTTTATCATCCGGAGGATCCCTGTGCGTTGAGTGGCCGCGTCGTGGATGACCGCACTTACGCCGTTGATCATTGTTATGCGAAATTATTGCGTTTAGCCGCCGGAATGCGTCTGCCGAGTGCTCAGGTCGAAGCCAAACGCCGGCATGCAGCGATGGAGTCATTCTTGGCACAATTGCGGGATGATATCGTCGGGTAGTCGGCGCGTGGGCGAGGGGGTGCTTGCCCCATGCGATGCGTCCCCATCATCCGCCCGACCTATGCAGACCGAGACAACTTCCCGCCCATACGACCCCGCATTAATCGAACCTAAATGGCAAGCCCATTGGGAAGCGACTAAAGCTCATGAAGTGCGCGACGATTTACCGCGCGAACAATGTTATTACGTGCTGGAAATGTTCCCGTATCCATCGGGTAAATTGCACATGGGTCACGTGCGAAATTATTCCATCGGCGACGCGGTCGCGCGCTACAAGCGCATGCGTGGATTTCATGTGCTGCATCCGATGGGTTGGGACTCGTTCGGCCTGCCAGCTGAACAAGCCGCCATCGAACGTGGGGCGCATCCGAAAAAATGGACCTACGAAAATATTGCTTACATGCGTGGACAATTAAAGCGCATGGGTTTTAGTTATGCATGGTCGCGTGAATTTGCTTGTTCGGATCCTGGCTATGCAGAGCGGGAACAAAATATTTTTCTCGACTTCGTGGAAAAAGGTTTGGTCTACCGCAAATCGTCGATGGTGAATTGGTCCACCGGACTCAATACCGTGTTGGCAAATGAACAAGTCGTCGACGGCAAATGTTGGCGCACTGGAACGCCCGTCATTCAAAAGGAATTACCACAGTGGAATGTGCGCATCACCAATTACGTCGATGAGTTATTACAAGCCACCTATGATTTGCCCGGTTGGCCAGATGCGGTGCTGACTCAACAACGTAATTGGCTGGGTAAATCGATTGGCGCTGAAATTGACTTTATCGTTGATGGCCACGCCGAGGTAACCTTAACGGTGTTTACCACGCGCCCGGATACGATTTTCGGCGTGACCTTTGTCTCAATCGCACCTGAGCATGGATTATTAGATCGCATCGTGCCAGCATCTCATCGTGCGGCACTGGACGAATTTAAGGCCGCTTTGCGCAGTGTTAGTACCGCTGATCGGACTGGGGATGAAGCGGAAAAACTGGGCGTCTTTACCGGCGCCTATGCGATCAATCCAGTCAATGGTGATCGTGTGCCATTATATGCGGCTAATTTTGTGGTCGCTGATTACGGCACGGGCGTGGTGATGGCCGTGCCAGCGCACGACACGCGTGATTTCGCCTTTGCGCGCAAATATAATATCCCTGTTAAACAAGTCATTCTGGCTGACGGTGAACAGCCGTGCGAATTACAGGAAGCGTTCACCGAAATTGGCACGCTGATTAACAGTGGAAGTTTTAACGGCCAACGTTCTGACGCAGCAAAAGCGGCGATCATTGACTGGTTAGATAAAAATGCCAAAGGCAGAAAAACCATCACTTGGCGTTTACGCGATTGGGGTATTTCTCGCCAACGTTATTGGGGCAATCCAATTCCATTCATTTATGGTGAAAGTTCCGGCGCAGTTCCGCTGCGTAAACAAGACTTGCCAGTGACGTTACCTGACGATGTGACTTTTGACGGGATCGGTAATCCCTTAGAAAAACATCCAACCTGGGCGACGACGGATAAAGACGGTTCGCCATTAACGATTCGCACGGCAACGGGTCCCGAATCGGCTCGACGCGAAACCGACACCATGGATACGTTCATGCAGTCGTCGTGGTATTTTGCGCGCTTTACCTGCGCTGATGCCAGTGAGCCGTTAGATAAAAAACGCGTCGATCATTGGTTACCAGTGGATCTTTATATTGGTGGCATTGAACACGCCGTGTTGCATTTATTGTATGCGCGTTTTTACCAAAAAGCCCTGTGCGATATTGGCTATTCCTCGGTACGCGAACCATTTAAGCGTTTACTGTGTCAAGGCATGGTGAGCCTGGAAACCTATTCACGTCCTTTGACCGAAGGGAAAAAAGAATATTTCTATCCCGACGAAGTCAGCGAAGAAAAAGATGCCGCTGGCCGCATTATTTCCGTTACATTAAAAGCTGATGGCAAACCAGTCGATGTCGGTCGCATTGAAAAAATGTCGAAGTCTAAGCGTAATACCGTCGATCCGCAGGGATTGATTGATCTCTACGGAGCAGACACGGCACGTTTATTTGTTCTGTTTGCCGCACCACCAGAACGCGATTTAGAATGGAATCCGGATGGCGTTGTTGGCATGAACCGTTTCTTAAAACGTATTTGGGCTTTGGTGCAGGATAATTTAATCAGCTTAAAAGCGACCACGACATTTGCTGGCCACGCCAAAGATGTCGAAGGCATTGATCAAGTGGTGTTGCGTAAAGTGCATGCGACGATTAAGCGTGCGACTGACGCCATGGAGAAAGACTTCTCATTCAATACCACCATTGCCGCCTGCATGGAGTTGATGAATGAACTCAAGGTTGATGTGCTCTCTGCGCCGGTATTCAAATTGGGTGTTACCACGCTGTTAAGATTGCTCGCGCCAATGGTTCCGCACGTAACGAACGAATTGTGGAATGAGCTGGGCAGTGGTCAGGAACTGAACGTTGCTGGTTGGCCAATATTCGACGCCAGTCAAATTGACGCGGACGACGCTGATTACCCTATTCAGGTGAGCGGTAAATTGCGCGGTAAAATTAGCCTGTCACGCACGTTGACGGGTCCGGCACTGGAACAGGCGGTGCGTGAACACCCGACCATTATTGAAATCATCGGCGATAAACCGGTGCGTAAATTAATCGTCGTGCCGAATAAGATCATCAACCTTGTTCTCGGCTAACCGTGGCAGGCGAACCAGCCATTCTTTATCGCGGCAAACGTTATCCGGTGAAAGCCGGTGAAGACGTCTTGTCGCAATTATTATTGGCCGGTGCTGATATCCAATATTTATGCATGGGCGGATCTTGTGGTACGTGCCGCGTCAC
>CANETI010000236.1 GCA_947440715.1 Planctomycetota bacterium
ATGAATTAAGTGGGGACACGAGTGCCAGCACGAACATAAAAATTAACGGTAAAGAAATAACCTTTAACAGTGACAGTAGATCGGCACTCAGCGGTCATAGCGAATTAGTACGTGATCGACAAACCCGGGGTGCGCAGGTCGTGAACACGCTGGCGAATATCCCAGAAATGGCGGGCTATCCTTTTGAAGCCCAACGTGTGGTTGATCAAGGTGTCATTTTATATCAAACAAAAACAGGTGGTTTTTATACAACTCGCCCAAACGATTTTGATCCGGGTGAAGCGGAGCCATTATATTATGCAAGCGCAATAGATTATACAGTTGATACAGCTGTTACACCCTTCCCGGTTTATGCCACGGATATGCCATTGTATGAAATTAAACGCACGCATTTAGCCTCCGGAAAGACAATTGTTGTGCGTGATGTTTTAGAGTCTTTTCAGCCGACGGCCCCGGGCTTTGTTCCGGTTGGCGCATGGTTGGATGGAAATCCTGCTATGCCTGTCCAACGCAACACCTTCTTAGCTCATCCACAGAATCAATTAGAAAAGCCAATGGATCACTATGATGCGATTGCGACACAACTTCCTTTTGAATCCCGTGGCTATTATTTACAGCAGTCATTATTTGGTAAAGAAAATAGCGGAACTACCGGATTAACCATTCGTGAACGTGGGGCGCAAAATACGGCATGGCCGATGTTGGATGGGATGGGGGTGGCAATTGGCGGAATTGCTGACTTACCGATTGCCAGTAATTATCCCAGTGATGCGGCGTTTGCGCAGGCGATGTCTTGTTTTATGGCGCGAAATTACGCCGTTTATTTAAGCGTCGAAAATAGCTCGCCGGTGGATATCACGGCGGCTTTTTTTGGCATCAATGACTCCATGGGTGTTTTTCAGGGTGGATATAGCACACTTTCTGATGTGCCCGCAACCCAAGAACGGGTGATGAATCGACGTGACGCGAATTCGTATCGTATGATGGGTTTGTTAAACAATGATGCGACAGCCGGTGCTTATTTTAATGACGTATTAACATTAAACCTGGAAAGAATTCAGGCCATAATCCGAGGAACGACGTGGAGCGCATTATATCCAGCGACCACTCGATCAGCAGTAACGAATACAAGAACCTTGTTTAACGGTTTAATTTATGCCCATCGGACACCACGCTTGAACCGAACAGCGGCAAGTCCAGCGGGCATGCCGATGAATGATACTCTGATGCCTTTACGCTATCATCCGTTGGCGGCGCCTGGACAAATAAACCTCACCACATTAACGGCTGCGGATCCGATTTACGGATTTAATGGCGGATTATATCCCATTGTGGGAAGCGTTAATGCGGGTCTTCTTAATGTGCTTGGTACGACTCCTTATCGCATAGGTGAGACAACCACGGGATCGTGGACGGTTTATCCTTCCACCCTTCAGGTTCGTGTCAAAAATGCCGCTACGATTAATTGGGGCATGACGCAAAAAAGTGGACGTTTGCAGGGCTTAACCATCGTAACGCCAAATCACTGCTATATTCAAGGTAATTATAATGTAACGATGGATGCTGTGAAAGGAGCGGGTGGTAAAGATTTATATCCACCGTGTGCGGTTTTTGCCGATGGCGTAACGATGTTGACTAATTTATGGAAGGATAGTGAAGCTAGTTATACCGCGACGAAAGCCGGTGACTCAACTACTTACAATTTATCATTGGTGATTAACAACGTGCCAACGGATTTCGTTAATGCCTGGGATGAAGGCAGCGGTGGTACGCATAATCTTTTGCGCTTTTTGGAAGGAGGCAGTCGAGATTTCCGTTTTATGGGGAGTATGGTGGTGCTTAATAGGATGCGTTATAGTCGTAATTTTATCGGGGCAGCTTCCGGTTGGTATGGTGCTCCGCGTCGTTACTTAAATTTCAATGATGATTTATTGACCGCTGAAGGCCAACCGCCGTTTTCACCCTGGGGCATTCAGGTCACCCGCGTGGTGAGTTCGATTAATATTGCCGCCCAGTAATCCGTCAGAGCAACCGTAAAAGAGGCAGATCATGGGCGGGGGCATCCCCGCCCATTTCATTTTTGTACAGCAAGTTAGGGTCGTGCCCCTTCAACAATGGCATCCATTGCAGTTGCCTAGTTTAACGGAGCAAGTTCATGTCGGTAACTCGTTTAGCTACAACGATTAAAGTCGCAAAATTTGGCGGGACATCGGTCGCAACCGCCGCGCAATTGCTGAAGGTAAAGGCCATTATTGAAGCTGATCCACTTCGCCGGCTGATTGTTCCATCGGCCCCAGGCAAAGCTGACGCTAAAGATACTAAAATCACTGACTTGCTCTACCTCTGTCGCCACTTGGCAGCTGAAGGCCAACCCATTGATCCCGTGTGGGATAAAATTGCTGGTCGTTTTACGACCATCGTAAAAGAGTTGGGGTTATCGTTAAATTTGACTGCCTACCTAACAGAGGCACATGACCGTATTCAAGGTGGTGCTAACGCAGATTATGCCGCCAGTCGTGGTGAGGCCATTCATGGCCGCATCGTAGCCGCATTATTAGGCGCAGAATATATTGACGCTGCAGAGGTTATTTTCTTTGATCGCGCTGGTCGACTTGATCCGCGTTCATACGCCGCCATCAATGATCGGTGCAAGGGTAGTGGTCGCTACGTCATCCCAGGCTTTTATGGCCAGGCGGTTAACGGAGACATCAAAACATTTAGTCGCGGTGGCTCAGATGTGACTGGAGCCGTCGTGGCAAATGGGGTGAATGCCGCCTTGTATGAAAATTGGACGGATGTGTCTGGGGTATTAATGACCGATCCGCGCATTGTAGCGGAAGCAAAACCAATTGCGGAAATAACCTACAAAGAATTGCGTGAATTGTCCTATATGGGTGCGAGTGTCTTGCACGAAGAAGCGGTATTTCCCGTGCGTGAAAAAGGAATACCAATTAATATCCGTAATACCAACCGTCCCGACGATGCAGGAACCATGATTGTTGCAGAGCGGGATCCTGGTCACCAAGTGGTAGTGGGTATTGCTGGTACCAAAGGCTTCACCGTGGTTTATTTAGAAAAAGCCATGATGAACAGTGAAATTGGCTTTGGCCGCAGAGTATTAGACGCCTTTGAGCGTCTTGGAATAAGTTACGAACATTCCCCAACGGGAATTGACACCATGTCCGTGGTAATTGCCAATAAGCAATTAGTCGATAACGGACAGGTCAATAAAATTGATCAAATCATTGAAGACCTACAGGGGACCGTCAAACCAGATGTGATAAAAGTGGTACCCGGCATGGCGCTGATAGCGACCGTCGGACAAGGAATGAATCACGCGGTCGGCACCGCAGCTCGTCTGTTTACGGCCTTAGCCAAAGCTCGCGTAAACGTTCGCATGATTGATCAAGGTTCGAGTGAACAAAATATAATCGTTGGCGTGGAAGAGGACGAATTAGCGCGGGCTATTCGCGCGATATACGACGAGTTCGCCTAACGTAAGCAAAAGCTTAGTGGGATAGTAGAACGGTAAAACTGGTATGACCGCGAATCAATGAAAGTGATTCGAAGGTAAGCAGAAGCTCCATTGATTAATGACACTTACTGAAGACGCGCCTAATGGTCCTTCTAACCGTAGTTATGTAATGATCTTGTGTAAAATTACTCGCTTGGTGTATAAATTGTAAAGATTCTAATCAAAAACGTTAACGTTTCATTAATGAAACAAGTGATCAGAGAGGCAACTTAGGGCCTCAAAATAGAAGGTTGGCCTGATCTACCTCTGGTAAAGCAGGCTAATCCGGTTACCTATATAGCCTATTTTAGCACCTATGCACCATACCTTCAACTCCCTGCGCTCATCCCTGATCAATGCCTTAGAGGTCATTGGCGGCGCTGTTTTTGTTATGGCGCTCTGCCTCATAATAAGTTTGGGTATGGCATTAAACGGAGCAGAAAATGCTCCAACAGAAAAGGTTACTTCGTCGACTTCTGCGTCTGCTGAAGCGACCACAATAAACACTAAATCAACCACAGTCGCGCCATTGACGCCAATGCTTGATTTGCGAGATGCCTTGGCGATTTCAGTAAGAGAACGCAATGCATTAAGTGAAGAAGTCGCTCAATTACAGACCCAAAAATGGTTTATCCTTGGTTGTGTCATGGTGATGACCGGCGTATCAATATGGCTAGGCATGATGATTTTAAATCGTGGTTTACACCCTGCTCCGCCAGTCGAAAATAAGTCAGGAAAAAAGGAAAGAGAAAGCGATATCTTTCCTGCTGACACGCAAACCGGTAACATAACTTCGGTTACCAATCGTAAAAATGCTACGATTACGATACGTAATGGCGCTACGCAAAAAGAAGAAATATCAGAAAAAATGGAAACACGGCGGTTCTTTAACAAAGACGAAGACAGTAACAGCAAGCGCCTAGCGCGCGGAGCAACCGCAACCGTCGTGCGAAAAACCAGCAAAATTGAAGCGCCACCAGTTGACCAAGAACCATCATTACGTCCGATTAGCGATCGTACTGAGAAAAAAGCGACACCCATGGAAACACCCCAAGCCGTGACCGCCACTCAGTCGCGTCCAAAAACCGTGCGGGTTGATCACCAGTCAGATCGCTTAGCCCCAGTGGAGGTTGCCGTAAAACCCGGAACCGGACCGATTTACCGACAAAGCGGATTTTCAATTTTAGAAGTCATGATTTCTTTGGCCATCTTAGCGACGGTGTTAGCTTCGG
>CANETI010000237.1 GCA_947440715.1 Planctomycetota bacterium
ACCGTCTTGCACTTGCGGATCAAATTTTGGTGCCGTTACGGCGGCAGTATTTTCGCCGCCATTTTCGCTCTTCACCATTATTTGCGTTGGCTGTTTCGCCATCGCTTCTGCCAATTGTTTTTGCGTCCGCGCGAGTTCTTGCATCGCCAAATCAAGGCGGTCCAAACTCTTGCTGACCCGCTCTAATTGTTGTGGTTCGCGCCAACGGTCGATCGCCATGTACAGCAACAGAGCGGTAGTGGCGGCGATCAATATCCAGCGAGCAGCGTTCATCGGCGGACCTCGGGGGCGCAGGCTAAGGCCCGATGCGCCAGTCGGAAGTCAGCAAACCGAGAGGGCCACCCTCGTGTTGCTTCAACTGCTAACCAGAATCCGGTACAACCCGAGTTCTTCGAGCCATTCAGCACGTTGACGGCCACAACTCAAAAACTTGTCAAAGTCTTTGCCACGACCCGGCAATTCGGTGAATTTTTGCTGTGGCGCATTGGGTAACGCCGCGAATTCCTCGCATGCACCATCTAAATTCTGCAGGGCAAGGCGCAGGACGTGATCATCGGCCAGCAAGGCGCTATCGGTTTCGCTCAATTTAAACTCGTGGGCAGCGGCTTCTGAAAAAGTAGTTTCACACATCGCCGCCAAATTGGATAATTCCGCCGCTAAACGTTCCACGATTTGAATGGCGCTTTCGCGCTTCCCTATTTCGACCCGCGCCACGGTGTCACCGCGCGCTTGTTCCAGTGTTTTATGGTACAACTCAACGCACGATTCCAGCACCGGACCAATGCTCATCGCAGCTGGTCCCGCTTTGGCGCGTTTCCGCAACACGGTTTCTAAGTCGCTCGCTAAAATGGCGGGCAAAGCCAAAATGCCACTGCCCCCATCCAAACTAATGGTGATCGAAACCGGTGGAGGATCGCCCAATTTTTGCCGCCATTCTGCGACCAACGACACCATTTCGCGAAACACCGCGCGTAATTTCGGCACGGCCTTGGCCAATACGGTGACGCCAAGTGCCCAACGTGAACGATCTAAATATTCAACCAAATCACGTGAGGCATCACGGGTAGCTGCAATTTGACCGCGTAAGGTTTTAAATTCATAACGACTGCCAAACATCCGCGGGCGATATCGTTTAGGATCTTCCGCCAACGACACAATTAAGCGTAAATCGGTCAGGCATTTTGCCATCTCGGCTAAATGGCGATCAGCGACCCGCGCTGCATGTGCTTCTTCTTCGCCACCAATGGTAATAACCCGTTCAAGTTTTCGCACTTGCGCCAATAAAGCTTTCGGATCGCGTCCCGTTTCCAATTCGGTAAAAGCTTGACGATATAAACGCAGACGTTCGTCCAATTTACCTTCGTCACCTTCTTCGTAACGGCTGAGTCGACGATCGCGGGCCGCGACTTCTTCCATTAATTCATGACGTTCAGCTTCTAATTTCGCCATTTGGCCGCGCATGTCGCGCACGGTGCCTTCTAGCTCACGGCGCGATTCATCTAATTTACGCACTTCGGCGACAATGCCTTCGGCTTCCGGCGGCAATGGCGGAACTTCACGCCGTGTCGCAATAGCATTTAAGGCTTCAAGTAAGCGCCGCGTTGCCGCAATCATCCCTTGCGCATGACGACGACTCGCAGCGAGATCCGTGCGATAACGAGTAAATGCGCGTCCAACTTGGAGACCTAATGGCTCGCCATCTTTAACCGGTTCATTTAATTCTGAAAGCGCGCCACCAACGACTTGATTAATACGTTGTAATTCATCGCTTTGATGCGCCGTTGCTAATTGGACAGAGCCTAATTTCGCTTGGTTGCTCGACAATTCACTGATCAGAATATCCAAACGCCCACTGATCGCTTCATGACGCTCTTCCCACAAACCACACAAGGTTTGCACCAATTCGACCGTCATCGACAAATCAGGTCGCTCCCCTGGCTGTAAATTGTTAACTCGATCATTAAGTTGACCCGCGCGTTCCTGAAATTGCGCCGCTTCGAAGGCTGCTTCATCAGGACGAAAACACAAAAAGAACGTGCGCCACAATTGCAGGGCCTCTTCGCCGATTTGATTCGCCAACGGTGCCGGGGCCAACAAATGTCCCAAAGCACCCAGGGGATCCGCACCCAAATATCCCCGTTCACGCGCCGCATCCAAACACGCCAACGACAAATGGTCGTAAGCCTGATGCATGGCTGCTAACGCACGGGCATGTTCTTGCTGAATTTCGCGCTCAAGCCGCAGGATAGTCGATTTGATAGGCACCATGGGCGGGACGTTATGAGGCATCGGTCGAGCCGGAAGGGACCAAACAGATTGGGAAAGGTCTTGTGCGTGAGGTGTAAAGAGCGCTGGGAATCAAAGAAATATCAATTGATTTTTGCGTACTATGGACTGGTCTAGCTCGACCAAATAGACGTTTTTGAGATCAACGCGTCCCCAACACGGTTCTTTGCGTCGAACTTTTCCTACCTATTGCATTCATCGTTCAAGCTATGTCGCTCCAGTGACTTACTGATTATTATGCAATAGTAACGGCAACGTCCGTATCGAACCAAAGGATGATAGATGGACAGCAAAGAACTTGATCGTCTAGCTGTCGCGGCTCAGGGCGGAGATCAGGAGGCATTCCACCCCGTATTTTTGGAGACCCAACGGGGTGTGCAACTGTGCATTGCTGCCCTAGCATCCTCTCGCGATCAGGTCGAGAAAATCCTGCAGGCCACGTACGTCGCTGTTTTCGAACATCTGGCCTAATATCGACCAACTCAGACGCTGTTTGCCTGGCTTATGCCTATTACCCGCAATATCAGAATTGGCGTCAGTGGTGCCTGTGCCGAATGCCACTCATTACCCACATTATTAGGGACGTGAATTAATTCCCGAATAGGTTTTCTTTGTATTGGTCTCAGAATCTCATTGGTATTCAGGTGTAAACCATTATTTGCGTTTCTTTTTTTCGTCCGTTGATCCCTTCCATAATTCAGGCCGCACCATCTGTTTCGCCGCTTCCAGTTTCTCCAGCAGTGCCGGGTAAGGCAGGTCCTGAACACTCACGCCTCTGTCGATAGCGAGACCAGCAGCAATGGCCGCGCTTTGGCTCAAAGCCATAAAGACCGGCTCCATACGGATCGAGCCGTGCGCGACGTGCGACGCGGAAAGACAAATGGGAGAAAATAAGTTTTCGCACTCACCCTTGGGCGGGATGATTGAGCGATAAGAAATTCCATATGGCTTTGGAGGGACGCGCCAAATCACGCCGTCGTTTTGCGCTTTGCCATTTTCCGTAACGAAATGCTGCACCACATGCGAATCCATGCCAAACGAACCCAGCCCAACTGGGTCAGGCGCGACGCGTTTACCTTCGCAGTCAAGCTGCGTGGTCACATAATCGCCAACCATTCGTCGTGCCTCGCGGATATAGATCATCCACGGCCAGCCGCCATTGTCGGTAAATTCATCTTTCGGCAAACCGTAGGCCGCCGTCTTTTTGCGGAGTACTTCTGGCACGCGTGGATTGTTTGCTATCGTCCATAGAAAACCGCGAATGTACGTTTCATGCTCTTGCTCAATTTCGCGGCGACGTTCGTAGCTGGCTTCTGGGTAGTCCCAATTTCCGCCTGGGAAATCAGAGCCCACCGCGTGCATATTATTCCAATCGACTTTACTCTTACCGCCCGCCAGCGGCTCAATAAGTGCCGGCATTCGCGTGTCGCCCGCATCAAAGTTACGCAGCAGCAGTTCATGATCAATTTCGCGGTAGCCCATTGGTTTTTCAATGGGAATGTGAAGCGCTGGATCCGTCGTGAGGCAAACTCGATAATTGTAAGCCTGAATTTTTTTGTCGCCCTGACCGTTTTGAATGCCGTCCACCAAGTGCACATGCGGTAGCAACCCACTACTTTGGTCGCCCGGCTTTACGTAGGCATCAACTACTTTGACGAAATGATCCTTATCACCCTGTCCATAATGAACACGCGGCTTAGTATCTCCGCGCCGAACTCCGGCAAGATCTTCGCCGTATTGGTTTTCCGGCTCACGACCGACGGTATAGGTTACCTTTGCAGCCGCCATCAAGTCGCCGACATAGGTGGCATCAATAAACATTTTACCATGGTAGGTCTTGCCATTGAGCGTGGTGATGGCGGTAATGCGCTTGCCATCCATGGTCACGCCCTTGCCGGAAGTACGGTCGAGCCTTTCGTTGTAAACCACCGTAACACCAGCGGCGGAAATCATCTGCTCAAATACCTGTTTACCGACGTGCGGCTCAAAACTGCGAACAAAATCTTTCCCATAAGCCATCGCGACGCCAGCGTAGAACTCGGAAGCGATGCCACCAAAAGTACCTTGCTTACCTAAGAAATCAGTCGCGCCGAGTCCGCTCGCACTCATGCCTCCAGGAAAAGCAGTGGGATTTATCCAGATAACCGAACGCCCCTCTCGCTTGGCGGAAATCGCCGCTGTGACCGCGCCTGACGAATCACCATAAACCACGATATCATACAACGGTTTCGGTTCAGGTAATACAACAGGGCCGGTCTCTGCGCGAGCATTGAGAAAAAACATGGTAAAAAAACAAAGAACATGGGCGATTTGCTTATTCATAAAAGGCATTTTTACGCTGTTCCAAATTGTCAACCTCCGTAAATTGCAGACATATTTTATTAAACTGCAGACATAAGAGTCCTTACGCCTGATCCCCTGTTTGCGCGC
>CANETI010000238.1 GCA_947440715.1 Planctomycetota bacterium
ACCACCTGCACTCAAAGCTGCACCTTCAACTTTGGTGCCTTCGTATTGTTCGGTGATACTCTTAAGAATTTCGTTGTAACGGCTGGATTTAGCGATTTGCGGCTTGGTCGCGTCTTTAATTTCATTACGTAATCGGAACGTCAAATAGGTATACACATGCAGCTTACCAAGACGATCTTTGAGCGACACTTCATCCATGTCCAATGGCTCAAAATTGAGTTCGTAGAGGTCGGTGTCCCGAGACTCAACGAGTTTTTGCAACTCAGCTTTTTGATCCAAGTATTCTTGGTTCGGTGTGCCGAATTCGGCTACGTCCACAGCCCCTGCGCATGGCGCAAGTCCTGATAGGGCAACTACCGCGGCTAGAGATGTAACCAATGAAAAGGCAGCTGTTTTAAAGCTGATGCGCAAGGCACGCATAGCGATTCCTCTCTACGTTCGTGCGTACGCACCACAATTAAGTCATGCGGACGCTACTGGGAGTCGCGACACTAGATTGCAGGGGGGGGGCCGCAAGGCAGGCACGAGAAGGCGTACGGCGCGGTGCATCAGACGCTGCGGTCGGTGCGACCCACGGTTCAGCGAGGAACTAATCCGGATTGTTGCACGCAAAATTTAGCGGAATCGCCGCGCTCGACGATGTCGCCCTAACCCAGTTTTTACAATGCTTTACGGCGTCGCAGGGGCGACCACTTTGGGAGCTGGCGCAACGACGCGGTCATCCTTTTGTTTCTCAATAGAAAGCGAAGGCGTGGCGACATCGCCTGAAACGCGTTCGACGATCACGAGATCAATTTGATAACGGCGAACTGGCACATCTCCTTCGTTACCGTCATTCGCTCCCAGCGAACCTTTGAGTAAAAAATCTGCCGCGTCACGTGCATCGACCACCTGGACGACTCCGCCTGCGGCCAATACACGGCGCAATTCGCCGCGATAGACTTCGAGGTCAATGGAGCCTTGTGAGCGATCCGATATGGGACCCAATGCCACTTTAGGTAATTGCCCAGTTCGTTGTTTAAAATCAGCAATCCACGAACGTTTGAGCAATATAGGCACTAATTCGTCCGCTACCGCAACACTGTCACTGGCAGCCCAGGCACTGAGCGGCGGAGGTGGTGGAGTATTTTGCACTTCCTCTTTCTGTCGCGAACAGCCGACGTTTATGATGACCGTTAACAGCACGAGACAAAGGAGCGTCAAACGCATGATACCTCCAAGATGAAACACGACTCAATGTTACCAGGAAGAAACGGGAGCTGCGGCATCCTGTATTCGAGTCGCTCGCACGCAACTCATCGCCGCTCAGCCAAGATCGACGCTCGTTCTCATCAAGTGTCTTGCCGCTGAGACGGGATTGTCCTTTTATCGCTCGTCTGAGGTGATGTCGAACTAAGCTGCTTCCAAGTCACGCGATAGCGTGTCCCGTCGGCACCATCGGGATAATACCCAGGTAAAAGACGATCCACGGTGAACCCTAAGCGTTCATACAAACTACGTGCCGATTTATTGTCGCTACGCACTTCAAGCGTAAATGCCTCATAGCGCTTTGGTACATGAGCACATAAGGCCCGCATTAAGAGTCCACCCAGACCACGCCCACGCATAGCGGGATCGACGGCAAGCGAATAGATGCGCACGTTGCGACTATTGCTTCGTATAAGGACATTAATGCTGCCGACGACTTTCCCCACATCAACTGCAACCAGCGTAATTGATGTACCATTATGATTGGCTGGCCCTAACAAATGACGCCAAGTTTTTCGCGAAAAACGATCGGTCGGCGAAAAACTGCGCCCTTCTAAATCAACAATGGCTTGCACATGAGATGTGTCTGCTCGTATGATCGGCAGAGCCTCCATGTGCGCGTTCATGACACGGCGGCAGCCTTTGTTTCAAACCAACCTTCCCATGGTTCGCCGGACAAATGGCGAACGATGTTGCGGTATACTTCTGGATTTTTTACGTCTTCTAGCCCGGCGTCGATATTGGGATTATCGTTTACTTCAATCACGATAAAACCGTCATCTAATTCTTTGACATCGACACCATATAAGCTTCTGCCGATCGATGCTCCGGCCTTTAAGGCAACATCAATGAGTCGCGGGTCGATGTCTTTTTTCTCCACGCCAACCACATCACAAAGAATGGTTCGACCTTCGTTATCTTTATCGTGCGCGCGCCAAGCTCCAACGCCCATTACGTATTTAACGACAAACAATACTTTGCCGTCTAATATGGTTACGCGCCAATCAAAAGATGAAGGCAAATATTGCTGCACCACTAAGCGGTCCGCACGACGTAAAAAGCGCTTGCCAACTTTTACAAAGGCCGCTTCGTCATGTACTTTTTCGACATAGGCGCTGAATGACGAATTTGGTGCTTTGAGCACTAATGGACGTCCATAACTTTCAAATAATTCGCGGGCCTGCTCTACCGTTACTTCGTCTTCCGTGAGAAAGCACGTGTCTGGGATTGGCACATTCGCGCGCATTAAATGTTGATACATGTTCACTTTATCGCAGCACACCATGATGGAATCTGGTTCGTCCACCACGCGTAGGCCGTGTACTTCGGCCAAACGAGCAGCCACGTAACTGGTATTAAGCGGATCTGTGAGCGCGCGAATCAATAGCCCATCGTAGCGCGGAATATTCATAATTTCACTGCGAAAGATGAAGTCGCAGTCGTGGCCCAACTTGGCGGCAGCCATGCGAAAGTTAGTCAGGGCAGTCAATTCAACGGCGCGGCGAATGGTGTATCGTTCGGTAAAAATTGCGAGTCTAGCCATGGTTTATTTAAATCTTCGGGGTACGGCGTGGATTATGCTTTTGCGTCTGGATGCGACTGGATGCGTCTGGATGATTACCTCTTACACACGCCATAATCCTGCTTCTTTAATGATTGCCTTTTCATTCTGAGTTAATTCTTCCCGCTTAAGTGGCTGAATCGCACTGAACAAATACTGCGTTTCCGTCACAATGATTTTCACGCGTGCCAACGGTATTTGAAAGGTTTGCCACAATTGTTCTGTCAGCGCGGCGTATTCTGGCTTCAAACATTTTCCACACACCATACGCAACGTATCAATGCGGCTATCAGGTAACATTTGCTGACACACAACGGCATATTTATTCGACATGGTCAATGATTTGAAGGCTTCCGTTTGAGCCGCGACATCGGCAATAACAATACCTTCATCTTGGAAGGGGTTAATTGGATAGGCGACATAGGGCGGTACCACCGACATGGCTTGGTCGTTCACAATTTCCCATTCAGGAATGGGAATGCCGGCCGCTTTCGCTTTGGACAAAGCCAGCGGAACCACATACGCATCAATGGCACCTTGCGGGCTTGGTAATGCCAACAGGCCTTCGTGCTCGGCTTCCATACTGCGATAATAGCCATCGCTTAAATAGGAATAATCGCCTTCTAAATTAACGAAGACATTTTGCGCACGCAAATCTTCTGGTAATGGCGGTTTAATAAATTTTGGCTTTTGCATTGGGCGTTTCGATTGGGGCTCATGCGCGGGTTCGGCATGACTGGATGAACGACGGGGGATTTCACTCGGCGCATCCGTAACGGTTTGCGCGCCAGTGGCGTTAAGTGCAGGAGCAGATGAAGACGTTTTAGGCACCATAGTTTCCTGGCACTTTTGACCAAGGTGGGCGTGATGCTAATAGGCACGCCGACAAAGAAAGAACTATATGACACCGGTCCCATCGTGGGTAACGGACGCTCTCCGTCAGGCGAGGCATCCTGCTAAAATGGAAAACTCCGCACGCTGCAAAGCTATGATTATTGCGCAATTAGTTGCGCTACTAGCCGCAGCATTTTGACGCCGAATGGCTGTGGCACAGGCATCGACCATCGCCGCTGGCTGCCAAACGCCGCGTGCGATACAACCTGGGACCTCTTGCGCCTGCGCCGATTGGGCTAACGAGACATAAGCCGAATGCTGGCCAACTTCACGAAACCAATATTTTGCATTGCCAAAATCACCCTCACGTCGATGCAATAAGGCGTGCACATAGTCGCAATCCGGATTGCCTTCATGGGCTTGGCATAAGGCATGTGCCGCATCATGTGCGTCATGCCATAACAAAGCCAAGCTCAAAATGGCATCACGCCGCTCTGACGAACACCCGACCACAACAGGCTTCAACACCTGTTGAATGGCTGAGACTGACATAACGCCAACCCGTGGGCCTTGATCCAAGCCAGCGGGGCCAGCCTGATCGATGAGCGACCACCATGCGGTTCTTTGTGCCATGTCATAAGCGTGTCAGCACGGCCACCAGTTCAAGCCTGTTTACGGGTTACGTCGCTACGCTCAATGCTCGTTTTACGCGGCTGCATTAATTACACTATTTCAACGACACCCATTTAAGCGTTAAACCGGAAAATTGCGTTACGCCTTCAGCGGTAAAATTCACTTCGACCTGATTACCCATCGCCATGGTACCTGGTTTCAAAGTCACCACCGCACTTTCATTTTTACCATTAGGAACGGTAAACGATACGATAAGATTTTTCAGTTCGCTGTCGCGACGATTTTGAAGCACGCCACTGACATCGAGACCATTTTTTCCGGCTTTGGTTGACGTCACCACAAACGCCACGCCATCAACTACGAATTCAGGTTGTTTGGCCGCAGCAGAAGTCACAGCGGGTGCGGCAGGCTTATCGCTCGGTAATTCACTGCTGG
>CANETI010000239.1 GCA_947440715.1 Planctomycetota bacterium
CTACTTCAAAAATATCCCTGACATTCGTTACGAAGGTCCGCAGTCGGACAATCCGCTCGCCTACAAGTACTTTGACCCCAAGGCCAAGATCCTCGGCAAGCCAATGAAAGATTGGATGCGCAACGCGGTTTGCTATTGGCATACTTTTCGTGGCACGGCCCTCGACATTTTTGGACCAGGCACGTTGGTTCGTCCATGGGAAGACGGTACCAATTCGTTAGACATGGCCTTAAAGCGCACGGAAGTCGTATTCGATTTCGTGTCAAAACTTGATGTTGAATACTATTGTTTCCATGATCGCGATGCTTCGCCTGAAGGCAAAGATTTAACTGAAACCAACAGTAATCTGTGGGCCATCGCCGAAAAATTAAAATCCCTGCAAAAAGCCAGCGATATTAAATTGCTGTGGGGCACCGCCAATATGTTTAGTCACCCGCGTTACAGCCAGGGTGCGTCAACCAGTCCAAATGCGGATGTGTTTGCCCATTGCGCTAATTCGGTCAAAGAAATGTTAGATGTCAGTAAATTCTTAGGCGGCGAAAACTACGTTTTCTGGGGTGGTCGCGAAGGCTACAATACGTTGCTCAACACCGATATGGGTCGCGAAGCTGATCACGCTGCGGCGTTCTTCCATATGGCGGTGAATTACGCTAAGAAGATTGGCTTTAAGGGACAATTCTTAATCGAACCGAAGGCCTGCGAACCAACCAAACACCAATACGATTTCGACTCAGCCACGGTACTCGGATTCTTGCGTAAATACGGCCTAGATAAACATTTCAAACTGAATATCGAACAAAATCATGCAACCCTCGCTGGTCATGATTTCTGTCACGAATTAGCGGTGTGCGACGCCAACGATGCCCTTGGATCAATCGACTCGAATCGCGGTGACGTGATGAATGGTTGGGACACGGATCAATTCCCCAATGACTACCGCGAATGCGCGCAAGCCTGGACGATTATTCTGCAAAAGAAGAACGGCCTTGGAACCGGCGGTCTCAACTACGACGCCAAAGTTCGCCGCGACAGTTACGACATCGAAGATATGTTCTACGCCCACATTTGCGGCATCGACACCTGGGCGCGCGGCCTACGTATTGCGGAAAAAATTATTAAAGACGGTAAAATCAGCGGTTTTGTCGATCAACGCTATAGCAGTTATGATAAGGGCATTGGCAAGACGATCGAAAGCGGCAAGGCCACTTTCGAATCCTTGCAGAAGTATATCTTAGCCAAAGGTGAAGCTGCCCCCAACAATTCGGCACGCCAAGAGTATCTTGAAAACTTGATCAACACCTACTGCTGAGGTTTTCATGACGATCGCCGATCATATTGCTCCTTTAGCTCAGATCGGCGATCGCCCTGGTTGGCAGCAAACTCTACCAACCGCCCATACCTTTGTACCATCCCATGAGTCGAGGTCGAATATGGACGTTGTCGTCGCCCCACTGGTTGGCGGTACCACGATGGTGCCGCGTGATATTCATTGCCGACTTCTCTACACGGGATTCACCACCGTGACGCCTGATTCGTGGGCTCATTCGCTGTGTAATCCCTATTGGCGTTTATATCAAAACCTGGACGACGGCGCTTCGATACTGACACCTGATGGTGAATTTCACTTACCCGCTGGTCGTTTGGCATTAATTCCCGCATGGGGTCGCTTTCAAAGTCGCTGCATTCGTCCCGTTCGTCATTTTTACATTCATTTTGATCCGCAGGGTTTAAGCGGCGATTGGGAACGAGAACATTTTACCCGCCCGATTATTTTGCCGGCTGATGCAGAAACCGAAAAATTTGCGCTTTCACTCCATACACGCGATGAACAATCCTTATTGTGGCGTTCACGCATTCAGAATTTAGTGCTGAGCACCCTGATTAAAGCCTTAGATAGTTTGCCTGAAGGCGTCCTGGAACGTTTCGATCAACAAGTCGCTGGCCGTGATCCGGTTGCTCCGGCGTTACGTCACATCGAAGGTAATTTACATGATAAATTACCGGTCCCAACCTTAGCGAACTTATGCAATTTAAGCGTCGACCATTTCAGTCGTGTCTTCCGTCAATTATTGGGCCAGACTCCCACGCGCTATATTCAAGAACGCCGCGTAGCCGTGGCGGCTGAACGATTAGTCAGCACGAATGATGATATTACGCTAGTCGCAGCAGAAACTGGTTTTGCTAATCGCTATCATTTTACCCGCGTCTTTGCCCAACGCATGGGCGTGCCTCCAGCGTCTTATCGGCGGACTGGTAGGGTTTAAAGTACAGGTCTTCTTAATGTCGGGAAATCCGGAGGTCCGGAAGTCCGGAAGTCCCGCGTGAACGACGATTTTAAATTGAGGTACATTTCTTTTGCGACTACAAAAATGCTGGGGCCAATACTGGCTTCAGCATTTCTGTAGCTGCACCTATCGCTTCCGTTCACCGTCTGCGCTTGATCGCGCGGGACTTCCGGACTTCCGGACCTCCGGACCCTCCAACGGAGACTTCCAATTTCCCAACGGATACCAAGCAATCTTCATCTATGCTTCTAGTTTATCATGATGACTTAAACGAAATAAAATCTGATATTGTTCGCTTGTCTCTCATTAGCACATCAAAATGTATACCAAGTAATTAATTCAAATTTATCGTTCGTGCCAGTTTGTTCAATGGCAGCTAAGCTGGTTGGATCAACTCGACGCCAGACCGTGTCGGTGTGATTCCAGGCAACAGCAAAAGTAAATGGACCTGGGGTCCACCAGGCACTGAGTTCAAACTGTTCGTTCGTGTGGCGCACATAATCACCACCGGTGAAGTTGCCGGTCGCAGCTGGACGATCATCATTGAGTGCAACCTGGGTGCCGAAGGCCGCACGGAAATTAATGGTTTCGGTGAGGTAATAAATTGGCTGTATAAATCCACCAACGCTGTGCGCTTCTTTCAAGCTACCATCGGCTTGTTGCACGGTGCGACGATCAAATCCCGCATCGAGATGTTGCGCATCGCCCTGAGACCAGACTCCACCAATCATCAGCGTCACATTACCAGCATTACCCGTCGAATTAAATCCAAGTCGTTGGATGTTAATTCCGCCATGGACGGCAATGGCGGTAAAATCGTTTTCTAATTGCGCTGGCACGACCAGGCTGGGATTTGTTGCATTGCCACTAAAATCTTCGTCAAATTCCCCGTAAACAACGCGCGCACCAAGCGTAATTTTTTCCGCGCCAAAACCATGGCCAAGCCGCTCAGTGGTAGCGTAACCGAGCCCCAAACTAACTGCGGGAAAGCCACTGAGATCACCAGGCCCGAGGTCTTTACCAACGGTACTGTTGCCAAAATAGGGACGCTCGACACCAAGACCCATTACGAGGTCTTGCCCACTCGCTATTGGCAAAGAAATGACCGACTCAAGACGTGGATTACGGCGATTAACTGAACCTAACCCACCATTCATATCATTGGTATCAACGGTCGATGCCTTTAAATCCCACGTGCTATCAGCCTGTCCGAAAGTAAAACGTAATTTACCACTATCCGTTATGACATCTTTAAATGACCAACGCATATAGGCGTAACGTAAACGAGGACTTGAACTAATCGCGCCACCTTCGCCGTCACTCGTTTGGCGCTGAAAATCAATTTCAAAATAACCAGCGGTTTGCCCACCCAAGGTGTCAGGACCTTGAATGGTAGCATAAAGCCGCGTGCGGCTCGCAAACATGCGGAAGTTATCTTCTTGAGAATTTGTTTCACTCGGTAAGAGCGCCTTAGAAACACTCTCACCAACCGCGGTGCTGTTGTATTGCGTATGCAAGCGCAGTGAGCCGCCCAATTGAATACGAAATTGATCTCCGACATACACATTCCCAGGCAATTGACGTCCATAATAAGTCATCACCGATGCCAGCGGATCTGGACTTCCATTGGTCGCATTCGATCCCGTGGTCGACGCTGAGATTGGACTGCTCTGCTCCTTGGTTGCTTTGGGAGACGGCACCTGATTTTCAAGCTCAGCGATTCGACGCTCTAAAGCATTGATGCGGGCATCCTGAGCGGTGGGCGAGTCTTCCGCCGTTAATAATCCGGCAAAGGCCGTGAGTGCCAGCAAGTGAGGAATGCATTTCTGGGGCATGGTTAATTATTTTCGGTATATTGTGACCGTCGTTCGTCGATCACTCTAACTAATCGGGATACAGACAGGCATGATCAACATTCATTGCGGTAACTAGACTAGATCGTGATTTAGTCACGCAAGATGGGCCTAATGATGGTCATGAACCGTGTGTCTTACGTCAATTCATTTAATTTTAATGTACGCACTTTAGCACGTAAATATTCGTTACGAAACGAATGTGCCGATTTAACGCTTTTACACGTTGTGGACTGGAGAGTCCGGACTTCCGAACCTTTCGATAATCCGGACTTCCGGACACTCACCCTACCCTCGACCAATACCAATTTCATCCATGCGCTTTTTGAGGGTTATGCGGTTTATTCCCAATATTTCAGCCGCACGTAGCTGATTGCCTTCCGTACGGGATAACACTTCCCGCAAGAGTGGCTCCTCCATGGCGTCGACATATTTCGTATATACCGAACCGCTGTGCTGGTTAATGAGTCTTGCCGCCAAGCTGGCAGCAGCGGCGTGAAACGACGAATACGATGGGCCATCGGCGATGCCTGGGGGCAATGATAAATTATTGGAACCGATAATGC
>CANETI010000240.1 GCA_947440715.1 Planctomycetota bacterium
CAGCATAGGAGAACGCCGATGTCAGTATCCGTCTCCCAGGAACTCGAAGGCCTGGTTAGCTATCTCACTGCTTGTGGTGGGATGGACCGCTTCGAATTGTTCGACAACCAAGGCGAACCGGATCCGGTCGCCGCGCGTGCGACGGCTGAACGCTTTCGCACGCAACTGGGATCGAACCTCGATGTGATCGCCTCGGTTGAGCAATCTGCTAACCGCGTCACGGTCACGTTGTTGGTCGAGCACGCACCGGTATAAAGCCGGTCGGTGTTGCGCGTCGCTGAGTTTTGCTGGCTAGTTTTGCTGATTAGGTTCAATTCAGAGGCGCGCAACGCTGCAAGTGTATGGTCGAATAATTATGAGCCGAAAATTAAGGCTGTTCGCCGGTTGGCGACGCCCATGAAATACTGTCGAAATGTACGATCTCCAACGGATTGGCATTGATACCAATTAAATTGGGACGGACTAAAAAAGAACAGGCACTGTGTAGTAATGGAATGAGTGGCACGGCTGTAACTAATCGCAGTTCCGCTGCTTCCAGCGCATCCCACCGTGCTTTACCGATAGAAGCCGAAGCCTGATCTAACAGCGCATCATAGGCGGGATCAGCATATCCCGTGCGGTTTGCCCCGCCATCAATGCGGAAACAATCTAAGAACGTGGTTGGATCTAAAAAATCTCCTAACCACATGGCAAAAGATAAATCATAGTCGATGGCTTTTTCACGACTGCGTAATTCTGTTTGCGGCAAAATAGTTAAACGTGTTTGCACGCCTAAATTTCTTAGCCATTGGTCGGCCATTAATTCGGCAATACTTTGTCGTTCGGCGGGTTGACTTGGCGCGACTAATTCGAAGACCGGCAAAGTGCCAAGATCGGCTTTGGCAGCGGCGATGTCTTTACGTGCCTGTTCTAAATTGTCTTTTAATACATCGATAGGTGCGTGATAAGGTAAATAATTTCCGAGTGCACCTGGGACAAAGGTAGTCCCGGACACGGCATTGCCTTGTAATAAATGCTGGCAAATCATTTCTCGATCAAAACCCGTGGCGAGCGCACGGCGCAGCAAAGGATGTTGCAGCGCCTTAGTCACTTCCGGTTTATCCTTCGGACGCGGGACTATGCGTACGCGCCAAAAAGCGGTACTCAGTGAAGTCGATTGGTCTAAGCCTGGGATCTGCGCGCGGCGTAAATCTCCCACGGCATCAGCGGGCAACATCAATACGGCATCTACTTCACCGCTCAGATAGAGCCGTAGCGCGGTTCCTGGACTATCGATAATGGCCACATGAACGGCTCCGCCTGCGGGATGCGCACCGCCATAGGTTGCGCTCGGAGTAAATGTATACGAATGTCGTGGCGTATACGCCGTGCACCGAAATGGCCCATTGCCGATAATCGTTCCTGGATCCGTCCACTGGAGTCGTCCGGCATCATCATCGCGGTCATGTTGTTCCGTCAGTGGCACAAATGCGGATAACGATAAAATAGCCGTGAGATACGGCGCTGGATGTGTGAGTTTAACCACCAACGTGCGCGCATCTGGACATAATAAACCACAATCGCGTTCTAATATCGTTCGTCGTTCAGCTAAATCGGTGGCGGAAGTTTGTGAGCCAGCCAACAATCCGTCGAGATAAAAGGCATTTGGTGACTGAGTAATCAGATGGCGCAATAAACCGCGGCGCATATCGAGCGCGGTAACGGGTTTGCCGTCTGACCAGCGTGCTCGTTGATCAAGATGAAATGTCCACACCGATTGATCGGCATTGGTTTCCCAATGCGTGGCGAGTCCGGCCTGTGGTTGCAAAGTTTTCGCGTCAAGGCGAATTAATGGTTCAAAAAGCGCCGTCACTAAACGAAATTCATCAAGGCGTGTGACCATACACGGATCAATCGAGCGCGGGAGCGCCAGTGCGATCACGGGTGCTGATGAACGTGGCGATGCCCAGGTGAGCCAAGAACCCACCATTCCAACGACCAATAAGCAGGCAACGATTGCCAAGAGTCTTCGCATGGTTGGTATGGTGGGGCGAGTGATCCGGCGTCCAGCCATTGGCAGCCATTGGCAGCACTTGCGCCACTCGGTGCGAGTCTAAGCTGCCCCTCCTTCATCGACAAAAAAGTTGATGATCACTGAGGTCGACATTAACCAAGTCGACGTGCTTAATCTGGAGTGAGCGTTGCGCTGTCCCTTTTGTAATCACGACGAAGATCGCGTTATTGATTCGCGCGCCACCGATGATGGCACCGCTATTCGCCGCCGCCGTGCTTGTGACCACTGTAATAAACGCTTCACCACCTACGAACGTGTCGAGGGTGAAGAAACGATGATGGTGGTGAAGAAAGATGGTCGCCGCCAAACCTTCGATCGTAAAAAGATTCTCCACGGCATGACCGTGGCCTGCGAAAAACGTCCGATTCCGGTCGAAGAATTAGAAGCCGCGGCAAATCGTATTTATCATCATTTGCTCAGCGAAGGTTTACGTGAAGTCAGCAGCGCTGAAATTGGCCGTCGCGTGATGGAAGAATTACATCGCCTAGATCAAGTTGCCTACGTGCGTTTCGCATCGGTTTATCGTCAGTTTAAAGATCTCGACGAGTTTATGAACGAATTGCGTCGCGTCATTAGCGAAGGCGATTTACCAAAAAATAGCGAAGTCGATAAACCGAAATGAAACCAACAACGGTAGTGAAACGTGACGGCCAATTGGTTCCGTTCGATGTGGTACGCATCGCCCATGCGGTGACGCGTGCCCAGCAAGCCGTTGGTATTGAAGATGTTGCCCAAGCCGAAGAATTAGCGCGAGTGGTGGTGGAATACCTTGAACGCGCTTGTGACCAAGCCAGTTTGGGCATTGAAGACGTGCAAAATGCCGTGGTTCATGTGCTGCAGGAAAGCGGCAATTACGAAGCCGCCATCGCCTATGCCCGTTATCGCGATGCGCGTGAACGCTTCCGTCGCACTCGTCGCGTGTTGGGTGAACAGACCGCCGCACCACATTTATTTGTCGTTGATCCTGATGGCCGTCGTCGCCCATGGGAACGCCTGTGGTTGCAAGAATTATTAGTGACGCGTTACGCCATTAATGTCAAAGCCGCTGACGACGCGATTCTGCAAGTGGAAGCAAACTTAGCCGACAGCTCACTGACGCAAATTAGTACGCCATTGTTACTGAGTTTAATTGATGCCGCTTTAGTACGTTGCGGCATGCACGATTTAGCCGCCGAGCGCGCACCGTTGCGCATCGAGCGCCCATTAGCTCAGCGCTTACTCGCTAAAGCTAAAGATGGTCAACAAGCCGTCGTTGCCTGTGGTCGCGCAGCACTGGAACAATTATCGCTGACCGAACGTGTCCCTGCGCAAGTGACGGCATTATATTGTCGTGGTCGTTTATGGATTGATGGCTTTGATGATCCGATGCGTGGCTCGCACCACACCGCCTCCATCGACGGCACCAGCAATCCGTGGCAAGTATTAACCCAAGCATTTAGCATCGCCGCCGAAGCCAAACGTCACTGGCGTCGCGTCAGCATAGTTTTGCCGCCCAGCATTTTGGGGCATTTAGAACGTGGCGCGAATACCTTAGTCGAACCAATCGCAGCTCTAGCCCATTTGAGTTTCGTTTATTTATATTGTGACGGCCGCACACCATTATTATCCAGCTGGCCATTTCCCGCCGGTCGCGTGAGCATCGCCACGTATAACGATGACTTTTTATTATTACGTCAATTACAAGAGATGCGTTTGCCATTATTATCCGGCCCACATTTAATGCAGGGACATTATCGTGGACGCATTACCGTTGAATCAGCCATCAATGCCCAAGGTTTAGAAGGCGAATACAGCCAGCTCGACGGATTGGCCATGGCTTTGGTTGCCGCTTTACGTTTACGCCTGACCCAATTAGGTGATTCGCCCATCTTTGCTGGTGGCGATTTACGTTTTGCGATTTTTGGTTTGCCTGCCACCTCGGCGTCGATTGATTATTTAGAACGGCAAATTATCCAAGAAGCGTTGCGCGCTGGGTTGACGGTGGCACGTAGTTCGCATTTGAGCGAAGAAGCCTGCATTCACCTCGGTCGCCTCCTCGAATAATAAAAAACGACCAGAGCACCCCATCTGCGGCGTTGCCTCCTCCTTACGTGGCGCTGCCACGCTGCGTCTTGTTTCGCAGGAATTAGACCTTTGGTCTAATTGCCTTCGGCAACCTGCTTCACCCTTGCATCTGGGGTACTCTGGTCGTTTTTTAGCCAAATAGGGACTTATTTTTAGTGGGGAGACAACATCGGACGGTGGCAATTCCTGGAAAAGCTGCTGGCAATTGCGTAGGATACCTCTAAAAAACCGACCGCTAAAATGGGGATATAGCTCAGTTGGTAGAGCGGTTCGTTCGCAATGAACAGGTCAGGAGTTCGACTCTCCTTATCTCCACCAGAGTAAATAAAACGCGCCGATTGGTTTCCAATCGGCGCGTTTTATTTTAACGCGTTAGCTGTCGTGATATCGCAATAGATACGTGTAACACGAAAGGACTGACCATAAAGAGTGAGTTGGTTAACACGAATAAACGAAATGGTGAAGCAATTTGTAGCCATTATCCCCGACCAAACGGTGGTTACGCTAATAAAATAAACTGAGGTTTCGTTCATCGCTGGACCTTCACCAACATTTGTTTAGGACACCCGTATCA
>CANETI010000241.1 GCA_947440715.1 Planctomycetota bacterium
ACGAACCGACGTTCGGAGGTAATGTCGGGGGTATAACCGGCAATGGTGCCGTATTAGCTGGAATCGTCTCTGACGTGGGTTTTGGTGGCGAATTCGTTGGTTTAAGTGGCGCAGATACGGGAGTCAGCTCAAACAACGCCGTGGCTCCTAAATCGGTATATTGCGACTGAATATTGTCACCCCGATGAAAATTTGCATGCACGACTCCCGTACCCACCACATCGACCAGTAAATCAAAAGAAATGGAACACTGCTTCGCCCCAGGTGGCAACGTCCAAATTAATAAAAAAGGAAGACGATCCGGCAGTAATTCCGCCACGGGCTGACCTGGCTGCGGCGGCTCAACTAAATCAGGAATATACCCAAGACAACTGGCGACGACTAGTTCACCGTTAATTTTGAGTCGCACATACTTTGCTAAATACGCCTGAACCGTTGGTAGGCCGGCAATTAATTGACTATGTGTCAATGTCGTACCAGCCGTCGTTGGCGTATTGTTAATAATTGCAATAACATCAAGGACATTAAGTCCCAAGGTCATCGCCAATTCACTGTCGTCCTGCAACAGATCCGCAACGATGGCGGTGAATGTATGTGCCGCCAATGGCCGACAAAAACCAAAACAACACATGACCAAAAGACCGAGACGTAACCACCAACGCCATAATCCAACACTTCCCTTAGCCGGTGCTGTTATCGGTGATGATCGCGCGTTGGTCATTTACACTCTCGTCATGGGCATGTTGGAGGCACGCTGCACAGCACAAGCCGCTGAACGACAGCCAGCAAATACGCCTCTTTTACTGAGAGATCAACGGTCCAGCGACGTTTGGCCTGACCTTCTACGCTCGTTCTCTACACAAGCTTTTGCAAGCAATCGTGGACCTGGAGCACCAAGCGAAGTAGCGTCACAACCACTCCATCATGCGCCAACCTCACAAACATATTTCCATTGGCGATGTCGCAAAAGTCGCACGCGTCTCGCCAAAAATCGCGGCAGAAATATTGCATGGACAGGCAGCTAGTGCGAGTCGCAACACACGTGAACGTGTTCGCCTAGTCGCAGAACGATTGGGTCACCCGGCGCCACCTGGAACCACAATTTTGATGATTCACAGTTCCACGAACCATCAGAGCTACACACCACACGCATTAATGCATGGGGTGATGAAAGCCGCAAGCAAAGCAAATTGCCGAATTGAAATAGCTTCTGTTGCTGATGATCAATTGGATAACGAACCCGCACTACGCCATTTAATTGGCCATTACAACGCTGGCGGTTTACTTATTAATTATCAGCATGGCTTTCCACGGGTCATGCCTGAATTAATCGAACGATTAGGCATACCAGCCGTGTGGCTCAATAGTCCGCAACAGCAAGATTGCGTGGTGCCGGCTGATTTTGACGCTGCTCAATCGTTAACGAACCACGCTTTGGCTTTGGGGCATCATCGCATTGCCTACATGGATTTGACTAGCGACTTTACGGTTCATTCATTGCATCACAGTAGTCTTGAAAGGCTCGATGGTTATGAACATGCTATGAAAGAGGCAGGGTTACCATCGCGACTCATTGGGGTAGAATATCCATTAAATAAAATCGAGCGTAATGAATTAATAAGCATTCTCCTACAATCACCAGATCGTCCCACTTTTATTATTACATATAATCAGAACTCAGCGCTCCCCCTCTTGCATTTGGCTTTATCGAGTGGTCATTTACGCGTGCCGCAAGATGTGAGTATCGCCTCATTTAGCGATGACCTTCAAGACAGCGCCCACACCGACATCACGCATATGGCGGTACCCTGGGAAGATGTCGGCCACGCTGGCTTGGAACGATTAATAGCCCGCTGCCACCAACCTGGACGACGCTTTGACCCACTCATGTTGCCGTTGCAATTACAACACGGGACCAGCTGCGGACGACTTAACTTCTAATCGCACATGATCCGGAGGCGTTTTACTACCAAAGTTCGCTCTGCTAAAAGTCGCTTTGGGATATTTTCACTTGATAGCATCTACGATTTATCAATTACCCGTTTTCCCTCAGTAACACCGGCGATACACCACTAAGTACTTGCAGATAAGGATCTTACGTATTTTCAGCGGGCATTTTCCCTGACTTTTATCTAGTTCTATTAATTAAGGTATGACTAAATTGCGATAAAATTGCATATAAAGTATGGGATTAGCGTTAATATTCACTCAACGATGGCACTGTGCCCAACCCATGATGTTGGTGCTGCTATGCTCGCTGTTCCTTGGTGCCGCTGAAGACGAGCGCTCAGTGCGTAAATTTATCAGCACTAACTGCCTCAATTGCCACTCCAGTGAAAAACACAAAGGCGATCTTGATCTTGAACGTTTATCCGCCCCAGGAGTCACCAACGACTCCGATCATATTTGGGAAAATATACGTCGATCATTAGCTGAACAGGACATGCCGCCGCCCGAAAAACCACAGCCGTCATTAACTGATCGGGATAAAGTTATCGCTTGGATTGATGTCGCTCTGGATGGTCCAAATGGAAATACACCGACAGATCCAGGGTGGGTAACCATACATCGGCTCACTCGACTGGAATTTAATAATACGGTCCGCGATTTATTGGGCGCCAAAGGTACTCCCGCCGATGCCTTCCCCGCAGAAACGTCAGGTGGCACGGGCAGTTTTGATAACAATGCCGATACGCTCTATGTCTCACCTTTATTAATGGAACGACTGCTCGATATCGTCCTGTCTATTATTGACGGCTCGAGTCCTGAACGCCTCAAACCCGTTGCACCGGAACCGGATAAAAAGGGTGTCATTACCATTACGGCACGCAAAAAAGCATTAGAAGCATCTCTGACGAGTTTCTTACCCTTGGCATGGCGGCGCCCAGTTACGCGCGCTGAAGTACAAAAGTTGGCCACCGTTTATGATCGCGCCAAAAAACGAAACAACATCACGGAAAAAGATGCACTGCAGCTGACCTATGCCGCGGCTCTCACCTCACCAAATTTTCTCTACCGCATTGAACTGAGCAAACCTGGCACCGAACCCTACGCGATTTCCTCCTATGAATTAGCAAATCGTCTCTCCTATTTTCTGTGGTCCAGCATGCCAGACACGGAATTATTTGCTGCGGCAGAAAATAATTCTCTCCTCAATCCTGAAGTTCTGGTAGCACAAGTTACACGCATGCTAAAAGATGAACGTGCACGCACTCTATCGCGCCAATTTACCAGTCAGTGGTTGGGCATTAGTGAACTTGGGCAAGGACTGGGACCGGATCAGAAAATATTCAAAGATTTCACCCCTGTTTTACGCACGGCTATGACGGAGGAGCCCGCCGCATTTTTACATGCCTTATTTATGAATAACGGAAAACTAACTGATTTGATTGACTGCAATTATATTTACGCGAATAAGCTGCTCGCCGAACATTACGGACTTAAACCCACCAACAGTAGTGATCATGAATTTAACCGGATTGAAGTCACAGGTGGCCGCCGTGGTGGTTTAGTTACCATGGCTGGTATTTTAGCCGTCACATCGCGTCCATCACGAACAAGCCCTGTTATTCGCGGAAAATGGATACTGGATGAATTACTTTCCTATCCACCACCGCCACCGCCACCAAATGTACCTTCACTAGAAGACACTAAAGACGGCAAAGCGATCACTGGCACGATACGACAACGATTGGAGCATCATCGAAGTGATCCAAATTGTAGCGGTTGCCATCAACGTATAGATCCGCTTGGATTTGGTTTAGAAAATTTTGATGTTTTAGGGCGTTGGCGTGAACGCGACGACCAAGGCAGCGCATTGGATACCACCGGCACCATGCCTGGGGGAGAAACTTTTTCTGGACCACAACAACTCAAACAAATTTTATTTAAACGCCAGGATCGCATCATGACTACTGTCATTGAACGATTATTGTCATTCGCTCTTGGCCGAGGAATAGAACGCGGTGATCGTTCCACCGTGCGCGCCATCCATGCAACCTTAGCAACTAATAATTGGCAGGCACAGACACTCATCAATGAAATCGTACTCAGTTTGCCCTTCCGATATAAACGCAATCCAACTACGGTTGCGATCACCCCACTTTCTAAAACCCCCTAAGTAAACCCTCCGTATCAAGGACGATCATTATGCGTAATACATGGGAAATATCTCGCCGAACGATGCTCCGTGGTCTCGGCGTTGCAGTTGCACTTCCGCTTTTGGAAGCCATGCCTCTCGTTTCTGCTGATGAGCCCGCACCAAGTGCGCAAATTAAATATAAGCCAACCCGCTCACCCGTGCGCATGTTAATGATGAATATGCCTTGTGGTACTTATCATAAGGAATGGGAACCAAATACCCCAGGCCCGCTAGGCACATTACCGCCAATGCTGGCTCCACTACAAACCCAAGCGTCTGAAATAGTGATGCTTAATAATTTATGGAATAAGGCAGCAACCGCCGACAATATCGCACACTATGCCAATGAAGCGAATTTATTTACTGGCACCGTGGTCAAGAAAACATCTGGGGCCGATTTGAATGTTGGTGGCATTTCCATGGATCAAATAGTCGCACGCTGCACTGGAACCGTAACGCGATTCCCCTCTTTGCATTTCAACATGCAAGGACCAGCTGGCGGCGTCGATAGCGGTTGGTCACGTGTTTATGATAGTCATTTATCTTG
>CANETI010000242.1 GCA_947440715.1 Planctomycetota bacterium
GTCCATATTGTTGGTACACTGACCGTTGGTGACAGCGGAATCGCTGTTGGGGCAACATTATCACTTTCGGTGGGTTTACTCACCACTTTATTTGTAGCTGGATCGGCAGCTGGCACGACAACCGCGTCGGTTTGTTCGGTAACAACCACGGCAACAATTGGTGGAGCAACTGCGACCAGCGACGTTTCGTTGGGCGGCAATGCTGGTGGTGGGGCCGTGATGGTGACCACGGGCGGTGGTGGTAAGACGATGGCTTTACCGTCAACGGTGTAGCTCACCTCACTTTGTACCTGTCCTTTTTCATCCCAAGCGCGCCACAAAGCGACTTTCATTCCATTCGAAAATCGTCCGCTTACTTTCACTTGGCCATTCTCATGCCACCAAGTCCAAGCGCCATCCTTTACGCCATTGTTGTAGAATCCGGTCGCATGCGGCTCACCTGCTTGGGTGAAATACGACCACGCCCCAGTTTGGCGATCATTATCATAAGCGCCCATGGATTTTAATCGACCATTGTCATGCCAATAACGCCAGGTTCCCATACGTGGCGAACTCGAACGATTACTCAGATCAATGCCCTGACCTTGGTAATAACCACTCTGTTTAATACGCCCATCTGGATACCACCACGTCCACGAGCCATCTTGTTTATCATGAGCCCATGACCCGGTGGCTTCCTTCGCGCCAGTGGTGTACCAATAATTCCATTCGCCTGTTTGCTCATTATTGATGACTGTCCCATGACGCTTCGGCACCCCAGGCCCCCACTCGTCATGCACGATGCGCGGTCCACCGCATCCGGTCGGCAATAAAGCAAGAAATCCTACGGTTAAGATTAAGGGAAATGACCAACTACGAATGTTCTGCATAAAAAGCGCTTCCTAACAGGTTCCTGGATACCAAGCCCGCACGCTGTCTCAATCCACGACCGCTCGGTTCACTTGGAAGCTGTTGGTGCGCTGTCTTTCGAGAGTTCAACCGGATTCCCCTGAGTGCGCCCCCGCAATGGTCTGGCCAAGCATGTCGATAACCGAACATTCATGTCTATCTGATGCCGATATTTTCATTTGAGGATAAAGACAAATTTGATAGAAAGAGAATCCGAAAAAGCCTAATTAAAGGTGAGGCAACACTTATATATGTCTATTTACCATAATATGAACGTTTATTCCAAAGTCTTTAAACGGCCTCGAACAATTCCCGTACGCTAATTATGACGTCAAGCCTTGGTCAGCATGTCTATTCCATCACAATTAATTCTGCGAGCATCCCATGACATCAATCAATGACTTTCTACTCCGTCACCGTCTTCGGATTGCCACCAATCCTTGCATCAGCCCCGACTTCTGTCTCGATTGGCCAGCATTACGTGCGCAGTTGATTGAGGATGCCCTTGGCCGTCCGGTCCCAGGTTTGACTCATCTACCCGAAAGCCGTTTTGAAACGAAGCAGGCTACTTGGTCATTGGCGCGAAATGCACATTGCGATTATGCCTGGGTCGCACATGCCAAACCCGGTGTGAGCGGGTCCGTGCTGAACGCTCTCTTAGAACAACCAGCAATTGTACCAATAGCTGGAACGACCTGCATCGCCTTCCCGGCAACCTGGACGAATTTGTTAGTGATGAAAAATTTAATCTTGTCCTTTGATACCGAGAGCACCATTTTTCCCACCGCCAGCGGTTCACTACAAAAACAATCACTCGGCATTGGTGCACGTTATACTACCTTGCATTGGCCCGCCGTGGCCTGGGTCATGGCAAATCTCGGATTGAGTCTCACGGCCAATCAAAACAGCATTCCGCGTGAATTAGCTTACGACACTGATGTGATGCTAAGCGGCCAATTAGATCGCGTACCATTTCCATTTATTGGCACGGATGTTCCCGAAGGTCATCAAGGTCAAAGCGTCGAAGGCATGAGTCACGGTGCGATATTAACCTACCTCAGTCATGGCTTTCATCACCACCGACGTGCGTGGGGATTTAATGCTGACCACCAACCTATCGGCGGAAAATTTGACCAACGCGAAGAACGTTTAGTCGCTGGCTGTTTGCTTGCCAGTTACATTACCTTTGATTTATCACCTGAATTAAGCATCACCCCAGCCGTTGCTGATCCCGCTGTTTGGTGCGCAATCCACCTGCCGCCGCCCGTATTAACCTCAGTGCGCAAACGCGTTGAGCAAGCCGGCTTAACGGTCGATGAATCTGAATTAGTACGTTTGGTCGCATCCGTATGGCCTACCATGGTTAAGATGCAAGAACGTGATCGCAAATATACCGCTGCCCGCGCTGCGGCATTCACGACTGACCTTGGTCGTGAATACATTCGCGAATTGTCCATCGATGAATTACCGGGACTTACCACACCCAACACCATCGCCATTATGTTGGCCTTGTGCGAAGCCATGGACATGCGCGTGCACTATGTCGCACCCGCCTTTGGCTTCCAAAAGAATTTCCCCTTCGCCGATCAAGAAGAACTCCGCCGTCGCGTCAGTGCGGCTTGGGATGTGTGCAAAGCGTTTGATGTCAGCATCGGTTTCCATTCCGGCTCTGGAAAATCACCCGCCAATTATCGCCTAGTTGGCGACATCACGGGTGGCCGATTAGAGATTAAAACCTCTGGTCGCTACACCTATGAAATGGGCGTCGCCCTCAGTCGCTCACACGACGCCAAAGATCAGGCCTTATGGCGAACTTGGTTTGATTTCACCCGTGAATTAGCCGCCTCGAGTGCATTTTCGCACGACGACACCGAACAAAATATGGCGCGAAAATTTATTGTTCATGCCTTGCTGCGTGAAAACCAACCAACCGATATTTTCACCTGCGAAAAAACCTGCCGCCAAGCCTTGAGCGCTTTGCCGCGAGATCCGGATTGCATGTTCTGGTTTGAATACAATTTTTTATTCGTCTTGGCGCCAGGTGGTAAACCAGACAAACAAAATTTAGGGGATCATTCACTCGCCGGTTACACACAACGAGCAAAATGTTACGCCATCAGCCCCGAAGCACGCCTGTTATTCGCTCAGGGCATCGCCAATTATATTATTAATTTAGCCGAATATACCAGCATGAGTGATTCCGACACCTGCGCCGAAGCCCGCCGTCGGCTAAATAATTACACCAGCTATCAGCAATTAGTCCTGGCCATCGCACCGCAGCGCACATCCATGCTAAGAGTCGTGCACGTCTAAAATGAACAAGTCACGAGGCAATAAATTCATCTAAACGCTACCAAACGCAAGCGATCTTCCATCTATACTTTGTGATGCACGCACTGATCGCCCACCAAAAAGCGTGGCGGACACCGCTCGTGTTGGCAGACCCCCTCATCGGCAACGTCCGGGCAATTTGACCGTGGCAAGTCATGGACATGGAGACTGGCTATCACTTTTATTTTGGCGGGATTTCTCGTGTTGATGCCAGTTTTCTTTTGAAATCGTTGCTAATTTGATTTAGCTTTCGCCCCAATTGACGACCGAGTGAAGCCGCTGAATGCAGGGGCTCTGACTTCCACGGGAACAAAGTTTCGTCTTTATTCGTCTCTGGATGATCATCAATGTGGATTTCATCCAATGCTATACGCCCAATAATTTTCCCGGCATCATTGAAAATAAAGTGCACCTGATTTAAAGCGGTCACTGAAAACTTGCTATCCAATCGAAACCTACCCAGGCTGAAGCCATTTTGCATTAAACTTCCACTCATATGGATCATGGTGTTAGCGGGTAGAGGGGAATTAAAATGAATCATGCCATCGTAAATTATAAACCAACGCATTACATTGGATGTACCCAGCGAGACAGTCTCAACAACGTCTTGTTCTGAATCTAAACCCACCCATCTTAGTTCCAGGGAAAGGGCTGAGTTTGCGGTAACGCCAAATTCGCCCAGTAGCTCTATGTCTCGCACGCAAATACCATGATGAGATTTTGGCTCACCCGACTTGCCACTATTTACTAATGGATTGCTCAGATGTCTACGAATATTGCGGCTGTGAGATCGAATTAAATGTGTCTCTAAATGGGATGCGTAGGCATCCCATTGGCCATCTTGCATGTAAAAAGCAGGGCGGGGAATTTGTGGCAGGGCGCTGTCTTCAATTGAAAAAGGAGTAGGTGTAAATGGTAACGAATGGATGGCCTGTATCATATGTCTGCCATTATCTGGATGGGGGAAGTTTTCCCTGCAAGAGTCGATAGTAGCGTACATAGCAGAAGCGATTGCTACCGTGCCGGGCAGGTCAAAACTTGGATTAATGGATTCCGTGTCTGTCGCCAGAAAATTGCTGTCGCTTCCGACAAAGTATGCCGCGTAATTTTCCAGAATCAGATCATAAACCCTGTCTTCGTTATCCGTAGTTGGGTACTCAGTCATATTAGTCACCTGAATAACGCTGGGTTGGCCATTAACTAATCCGGCAATCAAACTGCCCTCGCACAGTTTTGAAATGCCGTTTGCCATCATGCTAGGGATATAATCCATCGCAGCCCATGGATCGATGGCTACATGCATGCCCTTTTCACGTTGACCTGCTTGAAATGGGTGCGCTGCTGTCACGAACACCTTGAGTCCATTGATTTGATATAAAGACCGTTCCACACGTTTGGGTGTCTCGACCATCACAACTTTTTTATTGCCGAGGCTCGATTGCAGCGTGTCCCCCACCATA
>CANETI010000243.1 GCA_947440715.1 Planctomycetota bacterium
CAGATTTATAAACAAAGTTATCAAATAATTGCTATTGATAGAGCCAGAAGTGAAATGGCTGCGTTGCAATTGAAGTTAAACCCTCCTCCAAAAGTTGAAATTCCTAAGCCGAGTAAGGCAGACGTGGAGATGCAAAAACTCGAAGCGATGCGTAACGATGCTGCCGTTTCATGGGTGCAGGTCGCTGACGAAGCACGCAAGATCGTCGAGCATGGTGAAGCTAATGATCGCGCGCGTCCAATTTTATCGCAAGCGGAACAGCAGTTGGCAATCATGGCAAGTGATTTCGAAGTGATACGTAAAGAGTGGGCCGCAGGTCATCAGGGAAACGTGATTACGTTAGCAGCAGCATTTCGGAATTCACACCTGCGTGCGGGGCAATTGGCACCGACAGTTTTGCCCGGTCAATTGACTGTAATTGATAGCTATACGAGGCAGGTTCCTGTCGGTCTTCGTATTGTCACCAAAGCGCAAGTTGAGGTGCAATCAACAACTCATGGCGTTATTCCCGGCGAAGCGATTTTGCCTGAAGGGGAATTTAATTTTTGTCGTTACCCCAATGTGCCAGTGCAAATCGAATTAAGTGCGCCAGGTTATCGTACCGAGAAATTACTCATCCCTGCGAAAACTGACACGGCAGTTTTGGTTGTTCCTGTTGATATGGTTCCTGGGATTGCTTGGCAAAGTGAAGTAAGCAAATCGCCTCGTTGGATGCGTTTGCGCGCATTACCCGAAGCCGAAACCGTGGGCTTGGTCCGGACGCCAGAGCGCATTTCACTGATTAATTTTCAGAATGGTCAACTATCAGCACCGGTAACTCGCGAGCAGATTAAAGTTCCAATTCAACCCACAGCTGAACAAGCGGTGTGGACTGATGCCTGGGATGCGAATGGTAAATTTTGGAGTGCTGGCACGACTGACGGGGTCGCCATTGCGCTGTCAATAAGTCCGCAAGTCGTGATGGTCAAAGAATTATTGCATCGCGGCGCGAATCCTGTTTTAGCATTCCGAACAAAAGAGATCACCTTTCAGGCCGGCACTCAAGCAACATTTACGGTGTCGACTTCAGATAAAGGAATGTTGTTGCAGGTGCGCACAAATGAAAAAGATCTATGGACTTCAACGGCCCTCAGTGGTTTCCAACGTCCGGCATTGTGGTTTATTGATGATCGTTTGGCGACGGTGGATGATAATAACCTTCAGTTATTTGATGAGGCAGAGGGCCGAGTTATAGCCAAACAACCTTTGCCAGGTTTGCGTTCAGGTCCGATTGAGACCATGCCGCAAACGCAGGTTATTTTAGTCCCAACCGTTCAAGGGGCGGCGCTCTATCGCGTGCAGCCTCAGTCCATCAATCTTTTAAATGACCAAGCCTTAGATGAGGCTGGCGGTCGCTTGGTGAGTAGACAGGGAAATCTTGTGGTTTGTGTCAAAGGTGAACGTGACGTCACGCTGCTCAATTGGACAGACACACAATTTAAGAAACAGTGGCAAATTACTTTACCTGAAGCGGCGCAAAAGGTTATCGCAGTTGCCTGCCAAGCAGGTGTCATTGTGGTTGCCGATAATCAGGGCTCAGTTTATTTACTGGCGCAAGCTGATGGCAGCACCATTCGTCGCATCGTTCATCGATCCTTATTGCAAGAAGCTCCGCTTATTATTCGTGGCCAACTGATCGTCGCTGATCGCGATGGCCGCGTAACGTCTTATCATTTACCAGGGTTTCAGTCGCATTAATCCAGACTTTATTAAGGTATCGAATTTTGTGAATAACTTAAGAAGCGAGCAAATTTAGTAATTGGCTGTTGGGTAAATGGTATTTGCCATTCGTTGAGTTGTGCTCGCCACTTATCGGCACAGGCTTCAGGAAATTCGCTCTCAATTTCCAGTTCATGATCAAAGCGGTTAGCGCCAAAATCAGTGCGATCCAAACACAGAAGAGCCGCGGGATAGTTCGAATGATGAAAGCAGAGTCGATCATTGTAAAACCCACCAAGCGCAACGAGCGGCGCACCAGCTAAAACCTCTACAATAGGCGCGGGAAGCGGCAGATTAATACGTGATAGGTCACCGGCTGCGACCACCGGCCAAAGATCGGGATCAAGCCACGTTTCCCATTCCTGGTGTTGATGGGCGCCTGCTGGGCCGGTCGGTAGTTTGCCTTTGCAGGTTAGTAATAGGCCATCGTTTTCGCGCCGCAGGCGGATATTCAGTAGGGCCCGGCGCAGGCGACGGTCAACGGTATCAAAGAAGCGATTATCTTGGCTCAGTGGGACCCCAGGTCCCATATGGCTTATCAATGCTTGCTTGAGTTGCGTATGCCCGGTTGGGGAGAGCGCCCATTTGAGTTCTATTTCGACATGATGTGCCATAGCTGGATTCCATGGGGAAGCGCTGAATCGCTGGTCTTAGGCATCTGTAAGCGAGGGAATTGCCGCGTTTAGTCTTAGCGCAGAGTCTAGATGGCGGGAGCATTTCCTTTGTCGTTGGATGCCTTAGTGTAGCAAACCTTGCTGTTGGAGAGCACGTGAGCAACCCATTCGATTTTCTTGCGCCGTTGGTGGAATTAGAAACCACCATTTCCGATCTGGAATCAAGAAGCGCCCATTCCCATTTGGATGTTAGTCGTGAGGTATCGTCCTTACGCGAAAAACTGGTGGCAGAAACCCGGCGTCTCTTCGCCACGCTAACACCATGGCAGCGAGTGCAGTTATCACGGCACCCACAGCGTCCTCAGACAACCGATTACATCGATCATATGGTCGATGATTTTGTTCCGTTGGCGGGTGACCGCATGTTCGGAGATGATCAAGCGATTCAATGTGGTTTGGGCATGGTTGGTCAGCACCGTTGTCTGATCGTTGGGCAGCAAAAAGGCAAAGACGTGCATGAACGCCGTCGGTGCAATTTTGGTATGCCGCATCCAGAAGGTTACCGCAAAGCGATGGGCAAGATGCGCATGGCAGAACGCTTTGGATTATCGGTCGTCTGTTTAGTTAATACGCCCGGAGCATTCCCAGGAGTTGAAGCGGAAGAACGTGGCCAATCCATTGCGATCGCGGAAAATATTCGCGATATGGCCATGCTTAAAACACCAATTATCGTCGCCGTTATTGGTGAAGGCGGTTCTGGCGGCGCATTAGGTATTGGCATTGGTGATCGCATGTTGATGCTGGAAAATAGTTATTTTTCTGTCATTTCACCTGAAGGCTGCGCAGCGATTTTATGGAAAGACGGTAATAAAAAGGATATCGCAGCTGAGCGTTTATCATTGACCGCGGTTCCGCTAAAACGTTTCGGCATAGTCGATGAAATAATTGAAGAGCCAGCTGGTGGTGCTCATCGTCAACCGATCGTAACCGCACACCTCATGCGTCAGGCGATTTCGCGTCAATTGGATGAACTGACCGCGCTCAGCATCGAAGCTTTATTGGAAGCACGCTACCAAAAGTATCGTAAAATTGGTCAGGTGGTCGAAGCGGCAACCACAAGCGCATGATCAGCAACATGCTGAAGGTGCAAATGATAGTGCGGCCGCAGCGCGCTGAAATTTTATGTCAGCGATTGTTGGCCGCTGGGTGGATGGAAGAAATAGAAGCGGTTGAATGTCGTGGCTATGGCCGGCAAAAAGGTCACTTAGAGCAATATCAAGGTGCCGAGTATACCATCGATTACTTACCGAAAGTGATCATCACCGGCTTTTTGCCAATTAAGCATCGTGAAGAATTGATCGATCTCGTTTGTTCAATCTGCAGGACTGGTCGTATTGGTGACGGAAAAATATTCTTGATTGATGTATCTATGAGTAATGAGTTTTAATCATTTGTTGCAGAACGAACGTGAAAGTTTAGAATTCAGATATGCGCTATATGGCTATTTGTGTGTTGGCATTCAGTTTAGCGGTGGTAATCCCAATCGCAGACGCCGTAGAACAGACCGTCAATACGATATGTCCAGTAACCGGTAAACGAGTCGATAGCGCTATTCCTGGGATTATTGTCACGGTGGGAAAAGGGGAACGCTCACAACGATTGGTCATTGGTGTCGCAGATGCAGATGCCGCCGCTAAAGTGAAAAATAATCCCAATGCTTATGTGACGGCGGCTAAGGCGAATAAAAAGGCCGAATAAATTGCCGTGGATAAATGTGGAATGACGGATTTATTTTTGCGAAAACTTGCGCCCATCTTCCCATGCATCATGAAAAGCCACCCATTGTGCGGGTGCGGATGAAAGAAATCTGGTCATGGTGTTTGATAGTGATCGCATAATGCGATCGACTTCAGTCGCCTTAGATTTATTGGGGTCCGCCTTGATGGGTTTGCCGACAATCATCTGCATGCGCATGAGACCGCGACGGCCAAGGAAGAGGGGAATAATGGTCGCACCAGTTTGCACAGCTAATGCCGCAGGCCCCAACGGTAGACGCATCGGCTCACCTGCAAATGGCATCACAATACCATTCCCGGTGTAATCGCGATCAGCGACAATGCCGATAATGCGTCCCGCTTTTAAAGCGCGCAAGGAAGCCAATGGAGCATGCTTCAGGTCAAAACTGTCAGAGTTAGCACTTTTGCGCAATTTTTGAAAAATGTGATCAATTTCGGGGTCGCCGCTGGAAAGTGCAACGGCATCAATTTGCTCAATTAATGCGAGTCGATGTAAG
>CANETI010000244.1 GCA_947440715.1 Planctomycetota bacterium
CGGATGAACGCATCACCGCTGTTATTCCCGTGCGCGAATTCAAAGAAGATCAATATCTGTTGATGGCAACGATGACCGGTCAGGTCAAAAAGACAGCGCTCTCTGCCTACGGCAATCCGCGCAATGGCGGCATCAAGGGTATTAAGCTGGCTGAGAATGACGAATTGGTCGATGTTATCATTACTAACGGCAACGATGAAGTCTTAATTGCCAGTAATGACGGACAGGCATGTCGCTTTAAAGAAACGGACTGTCGTCCGATGGGCCGCGATACCGGTGGCGTGATTGGCATAGATTTAGCCAGTGGCGCAAAAGTCGTGAGTTTAATTCGCCTCGAAGAAGGTCACGATGTGCTGTCGATTTGTGAAAACGGTTTCGGTAAACGTACACCATTCGAAAATTACCGTCTCACTCGTCGTGGTGGTAAAGGTGTGATCAACATCGACACCAGTGAACGGAATGGTCAGGTCGTTGCTTCGTTATCGGTCAAACCGGGCGAAGAACTGATGTTGATGACCAAGGGTGGAACTATCGTACGCACGCGCGTCGATGAGATCCGCACGACTGGTCGCGCCGCTCAGGGTGTGACCATCATGAACTTGGACAAAGATGACGTGTTGACGGGCGTCGCTCGTTGTCCAAGTGATGGGTCTGTTGACGAGCCTGTGGGCGATGTTGGGACAACCGACGGTACGCCAGACGCGCCGACTCCCGCGGAATAACGCAGAGCAGTAAATTTGGCGCTTAAAGTGACAGGGTATGTCAGCGGTTGCCGCGACGCAGCGACAGTGGCTAAGTAATCTTTAGCCATGCTGAACCTAAGCGCAGTTGCGGTGAACACTTGCATAACCGCATGGGGTGTCATACCTATCTCAGTGACGATTTGACGCGCACTACCTAACCATGTTAGAGTGTGCCTAATCCAAGAACAAATTGGTGCCCAATGCGTGTGTTCCGTAAATTATTTTGCTACCAGCAATGGGTCATGGGGTCGCCGTGGCCTTAGATCACGAACGTCTACGTCGCGCGCTACATTTAGCGGTTCGGCATTCCTATTCGGAAATTGCTTTATTGAGCGCACGTGCCTGTGATCCAACTATCGCTCGTGACAAAAAACCAGATGCCGTCTTGTGGTCATGGCTCAATATCAGTGGTTCATGGACAGGCACTATTGCATTAATGCAGCCGCTCGATTTAGCGGTGCATGTCGTAAAGCAAGCGCGTGATGGCATTACCGAACCGGTCTCAACTGATTTGGTCATGGAAATCCAAAGTGACATCACCAACCGAATAGCAACTAAGGTGATGGATCAATTATTTGCTGGTGGCAAGAAGCCAACCATTGCAGCTGTGCGCGTCGGTAATGGTGCGCCAGATGTTCGGCGGGGCGCTTGGCAAGGACATACGTGGTCGATTGGAAATTGGTGGGCCGCCATTTTCGTTTATGAGGGAAACCTGTCTTCGAATCCGACGCCGACGGCGCCAATTGCCGCCGAATTAATTCCTGCCACGGAACGGGTGACTAATGCGATTCCCTTAACTAAGGTTTTGCGCACGAAAGATGACGATGGTGATGTTGATTGGCCGGTGTTGATCCCCAGTGCGCAAATTTCGGCTGCTGTGCGTCAAAGAGACCAGCAGGAAGCAGCGGAAAAAAAATCACCAGCAGCAGCTAAAAAAGTAGACCTTCCGCCCATATCGGCGGCAAATCTCATCGTGGCTAAACCGTTGAATCCCGCCACGCCAATTCCCGGTAGCAATCAATCATCGATTTCGGGTCGACGACAAGTGGTGCGCACGATTCATGGATTAGTAACGCCAGAAAAAGCGGAAAATTTAGCGCAGCAAAAGATGCCAATTCCGCAAAATGCGGATGAAGACGACAGTGACATTGATCGTACGCAACCATGGTACAAAACGAAGAGTGAAAAACCTGCCGAAATCGCCTATCCGAGTGAGCTTGGGCATTATCGTATAAAAGGTGTGCTGGGCGAAGGCGGCATGGGTATCGTATTAAAAGCAGAGCACCTGACGCTTGATCGCCGCGTAGCAATTAAATTAATGAAGCCAAGTTTAGCGGGGAATAAAACCTTTGCCGAACGTTTTATGCGTGAAGCACGTATTTCCGCTTCGCTGGAACATCCTAATTTAGTCAATGTTTACGATGCGGCATTGGAAAATGGCTATCTCTATATGGCACTCCGCTATATGGACCATGGCGATTTAACTGGTCAATTGAAACGCGAAGGCCCACTTAGCGAACCGCGCGCGATTCACATGTTTACTGGGTTATTATCTGCGTTGCATTACATTAATATTAAACGGTTGGTCCATCTCGATATTAAGCCGGGCAATGTCTTATTAGACAGTGATTACACGCCCCGTTTAGGTGACTTGGGCTTGGCGCGTCAACGTTCGTCGACCAACGAACCGGACATGGAGCGCATGGGGACACCGGCGTATATGTCTCCGGAACAATTAATGGGTAATGGTGAGCTGGATATTCGCAGTGATATTTATTCCATGGGTTTGACGCTCTACGTGGCGTTGACCTGTAAGCAGCCGTTGCAGGGTGAGGATTTGGAAAGCACCATTGCCAACGTTTTGCATAACGAACCACCAGACCCACGTACGTTCGTTCCTAATTTGTCAGATGCGATGACGCAGGTGATCAAAAAAGCAACGCGCAAGCGCCCACAAGATCGCTTCCAAACCCCACGTGAATTCCAGGACGCCTTGTCGTCAGTGGAATTAGAATCACTGCATGAGTTATCAGCTGCTGGTGTGAGTTGGTTTGGTAAAATTTTTGGCGGGCGAAAATAAAAAGGTCGATGGCTGTTTTCTTCAGGCCTTGAAGTTGGGCAGGCAAAAGCGATGGTGCCAATGGTCTGTGGCAAAGAATTAATGGAAACAGCGGTATGATCATTCGCGACAATGAGACGGTAGATATCTCTACGCCGAGTGGCGTGATGCGTGCGCATATATTTCGCCCTGCAGCATCAGGACGATTTCCCGGAATTATTTTCTTTTCAGAGATCTATCAAGTTACCGGGCCTATTCGTCGTGCTGCGGCCATTTTAGCTGGCCATGGGTTTGTGGTTGCTGTGCCTGAAGTTTATCATGAATACGAAGTTCCTGGTACTGTACTGACTTATTCAGAGACGGGCACGGCTCGCGGTAACGAACTTAAAATTACTAAAACCGTTCAAGGCTTTGATGATGACGCGAAAGCATGCGTCGCGTATTTAGAGCAGGCGGAATATTGCACGGGCCATATTGGTGCGGCAGGTATGTGCCTTGGTGGACATTTGGCTTTCCGTGCGGCCCTGTTGCCGCAAGTGCGCGCCGCTGCCTGTCTTTATCCCACGGATATTCATAAATGCACCTTGGGTTTAGGTCAGGCTGACGATTCATTGGCGCGTTGCGCTGAAATAACCGGCGAATTACTGATGATTTTTGGTCGCCAAGACCCACATATTCCTCAGGCTGGGCGAGCTTTGATTTATGAACGATTAAGCGCCGCTGAACGTGTGTTCGAATGGCATGAATATAATGCGGCACACGCTTTTATGCGTGATGAAGGACCGCGCTATAATCCGCAGTTAGCAGCTCAATGTTACGCTTTGATAGTGTCATTATTCCAACGTACCTTGATGGCGTCCGCATGAACGATCTCATCGCTCAACCATTTCCTGGGTACGCGTTAATTGATAGTGGTGACGGGCGTAAATTAGAGGACATCGCGGGTATGTTAGTCGATCGTGCGTCGCCAGCACCGTTGTGGCGACCTGCATTAAAGCCGGAACAATGGCAGCGGGTCGTGGGTCGCGTAGAACGCCGTGCTGATGGCGGGGGAAATTGGATCTGGCAACAACGTGATCCAGGGGAAATAGAATTGCCGTATCGTATCGGTAATCGTGAACTGCGCTTAGTGCTGCGTTTTACTAATTTTGGACATATCGGTATTTTCCCCGAACAAGAACCCGTGTGGCGTTTATTGCACGCCGCCGTTGCCGCGCGCGGTCCGTGTAAGGGGCTTAACTTATTTGGTTACACCGGAGCCGCGTCGTTAGCCATGGCGGCAGCAGGCGCGGAAGTATTTCATGTCGATAGCGCCAAAGGAGTGCTTAGTTGGGGGAAATCATCCGCCGATAAAAGCGATTTGGGCACCGGATCCGTGCGCTGGGTCCATGAAGATTGCATGGCATTTCTCGATCATTCGCGGCGAAAAGGTTTCCGCTACGACGTCATCTGTGCTGATCCCCCAGCCTGGGGTCACGGTAAAACTAAAGATCAAATGTGGAAAATCGACGAACAATTACAGGCCCTAGCCGACGCCTTAGCCGGAGTCGTCAGTGAAAATGGTGTCGTGGTACTGTGTGCCCACGCTCCGGGCGTTCAACGCACTGCTGTGGCAAATGTTCTCCAAGCCGCGGGCTTAAAAGTCGCCTGGAGCGGAGACTTAGTTCAATCTCATCGTGACGACGAACGTTTATTGCCCGCTGGCGTCTGCGCGGTCAGTGCTCCAGATACGCAATTAATTATGAGACACTTAATTCAGCCTAAATTAAGTGGCGTATAATTACGGGGCATTAATAACGGTGAATATGAGGGTTGCCGAATGACCCGGTTTACCAGAACCACCCAAGGGTCGCGCTTTA
>CANETI010000245.1 GCA_947440715.1 Planctomycetota bacterium
ACATTGATTGAAGAACTGATCCCAATTGTTCAATCGTTAGTCGAAGCCTGGGAACAGGTGCCCCTCAATCTGGCCGATACGACTAGCATGCCAGTTAATGATGGCCACTCTTTCAGCTTGAGAACCTAAGACGCAATCGCACTTAGGAAAAAATTGGCGGTATAGCAGCGGTTTATTGAGTGGGGCTATTTCATCTGCCTGTTATGGAATGGCGCACACCTAAACTAACTCATACACTCTTGCCTAATGCCCACCTACTGCCAGCGTGCGCACCATGCCGCCATCGTTAACTCAACGTGATCTCGCCGTTTTGTGGCATCCCTGCGGGCAAATGCAGGATTATCACGAATTTCCACCATTGGAGATTAGTTCTGCCAGTGGCGGTTGGTTAACGCTGACTGATGGCCGCCGGGTTTTTGACGCGATTAGTTCGTGGTGGTGTAAAAGTTTGGGCCATGGGCATCCGCGTTTGCGCGAAGCATTAATTGCCCAGAGCACGCAGTTTGAACATGTGATTTTGGCTAACACCACCAACGAGCCCGTGGTGCAATTTAGTGAACGGTTATTATCTGCCGCGAATGGATTGCCGCCGAATACCTGGGGATCGTCAGCGCCTCTTGGTCGCCAAGCTGGACACTTCGGCAAAGTATTTTTCGCTGATAACGGTTCAACGGCAGTTGAAGTCGCCATGAAAATGGCGGTGCAAGCACAGGCGCAACGTGGGCGTCCGCAGCGCACGCGCTTTGCCGCTTTCACCCATGGTTATCACGGCGAAACCGTGGGTGCGCTCAGCGTCGGCGATTGTGGGCTTTATAAAGATACGTTTAAATCTCTCTTATTTCCCTGCACCATGCTCGGCCCCCTGCCATATCGTTGCGGCGACCTCGATCCATTATGGTTTGATGCGAGTGCAGAATGGCCAGCCATTCAAGCGCAGTTACACCGCATAACCGATGATCTAGCCGCCATTATTTATGAACCATTACTGCAAGGTGCCGGTGGCATGTTGCTGTATTCACCCGATTTACTACGTCGATTACGAGCTTGGGCTAACGCACACCATGTATTACTAATCGCTGACGAAATCGCCGCTGGTATGGGACGATGCGGCGCGATATTGGCAAGCCATCACGCTGGACTGGATGTTTTGCCGGATATTGCGGTATTATCCAAAGGTCTGACGGGCGGATTTTTACCATTTGCCACGGTCCTGACGACCGATGCTATTTACGACACGTTTTTAGGCGATTGGGCCAGTAGTCGCGCGTTTTTACATTCCAATACGTACGCTGGCCACGCGCTCGGAGTCGCGGTGGGATTAGCGTCACTCAATGCTTATGCGGAAGAAGACGTCCTCAATCAAGTTGCACGCAACGGACCGCTCCTCAGACAGGGACTTAAACAATTAGCGCAACAACAGCCGCATTACCACAACGTCCGCGGACTCGGCATGATGGCGGCGGTTGATTTACGCCGTGCGGATGGCTCGCCATTAAATCCAGCGAATCGCACTGGTTGGCACGTGTACCGCGCTGCGGTCGAACGTGGCGCTTTGTTGCGACCCTTAGGCGACACCCTGTATTTATTCCCGCCACTCAACACCACGCCAAACGAAATCGCACACGCCTTACAAGCGCTCGACGACAGCGTTCGCGCGGTGTTGAGCTAATAAATAATTAAACTGCGTCTTTCGTCAGCGCGCCGTCAACTAAACGCCAGATGCCGGCCGCATTCACATTGCGCAATTGCTCCGGTAATAATTCTTGCGGGGCATTTTGGAAACTAACTGGGCGAACAAAGCGCAGAATGGCACCAGTGCCGACCGAGGTGCTGCGTGAATCCGTGGTCGCTGGGTACGGACCACCGTGAACCATCGCTGGACATACTTCGACGCCAGTGGGAAAGCCATTCCATAACAGACGGCCAACGTGTTGACCGAGCGTTTCAGCTAAATTCGCACAAGCATTTAAATCTGACGCGGCGGTATGGATGGTGCCGGTTAATTGCCCAGGAATACACGCGGCGACAGCTTCCATTTCGGCCAGGGATTTACAGACCACCACCACCGATGAGGGGCCGAAGACTTCTTCGCGTAAGTTTTCATCAGCGATAAAAGTACTGGCGTCAACGCGGAATAAACGCGCACCAGCTTGCGTGCGTTTCGCATCTGCGGCCGTGGTTGCGGCAGCGACAGCGCTGACGCCTTGACGTTTTGCCAGCGTCGCAACGCACTCTTCGTAACGTCGGCGGATACCTTCGTATAACATCGTACCTGGTGCAGCGGCGGCGACTAATTCACTGGCTTTTGCGAGAAAGAGATCGAGTTCTTTCGATGCAACCGCCACCACTACGCCTGGATTGGTACAGAATTGACCGACACCCATGGTTAATGATCCGACGAAACCTTCGGCGATAGCGACGGCACGTTCGCTCAAAGCGCCAGGCATAATAAATACCGGATTAATACTGCCCATTTCGGAAAACACCGGAATTGGCAGCGGACGCGCGGCGGCGGCATTATAAATGGCACGTCCTGCGCCTAATGAACCGGTAAAGCCCACCGCCGTGATGGCAGGATGGGTGACTAAGGCGGTACTGACTTTCGTATCTACCGATTGAATGAGATTGACTGTCCCTTTTGGTAATCCGCAGGTGGCGATGGCCTTGGTTACGGCTTGCATCACCAATTCAGACGTACCGGGATGAGCCGGATGAGCTTTGAGTACCACGGTATTTCCGCCGGCTAATGCCGACGCGGTATCACCGCCAGCGGCGCTGAACGCCAATGGGAAATTACTCGCGCCGTACACCAACACCGGGCCAAGCGGCATCAACATGCGCCGCACATCGGGACGCGGCAGCGGTTTGCGCTCGGGCATGGCGCGGTCAATGCGCGCATCAATCCACGAACCTTCTTTGATCAACGCGGCGAAAGCACGTAATTGTCCCGTGGTGCGACCACGTTCGCCGGTAATGCGCGCTTCTGGCAACGCGGTTTCGGCGACGGCACGTTTAATTAAAATGTCGCCCAGTGCTTCTATTTCGGTGGCGATGGCTTCTAAAAATGCCGCGCGCTGTTGTGGCGTGGTGCGACGATAAATCGCAAACGCTTCGGCTGCCGCCTGTGCGGCTTTATCGGCGTCAGCGAACGAGGCCTCTTCAAAATCCGGAGTGAGTTTCGTTGCCGTCGTCGGATCAATGGCGTGAAAGGTTTTTCCAGAAGTCGAGCCAGCAACGCCAGCGATGACATTTTTTCCGTGTAAATCCATGAGATAATATCCTAAAAGAAGAGTACTTAGCCAACCGTGTTTTGCAGGGTGCCAATATGAGTGATGGTGATCGCGATAACGTCACCTTTAAGCAAGGTAAACTCATTCGGTGGCACCACGCCGGTACCGGTCATCAAGAAACATCCGTCTGGGAAACTGCTTTCGCGGTAAAGAAATTCCACCAATTCAGTCGGCTTGCGCTTGAGCTGGGCCAAGGTGGTTGCGTTATTAAACATTTCTTTACCCGCACGTGAAATAATCACACGAATTTCTGCGGTACTCGGCAGCGGTTCATTGGTAAGATAAATACAGGGGCCTAAACCGGCGGCCTGATCATAACATTTTGCCTGGGGCAAGTAGAGCGGATTTTCGCCTTCGATATCACGACTACTCATGTCATTACCAATGGTGTAGCCAATAATTTTCCCCGCCGTATTAATGACCAAGGTCAATTCAGGTTCCGGCACATTCCACTTAGAATCTTTGCGAATGCGCACGTTCGTATTTGGGCCAGCCACACGATGCGCGGGAGATTTGAAAAATAATTCCGGACGCACAGCATCATAAACGCGCGCATAAAAATCACCGCCGCCAGCGCCTTTGGATTCTTCGATGCGCGCATCGCGACTGCGATAATAGGTCACGCCAGCGGCCCACACCTCTTGCGTAGAAATAGGCGCCAAGGCGGTAAAACCTCCGCTAATTTTTTTACCACTCGTGATTGCCTTTCTCACTAACGCAATTGCATCGTTATCCTGAAAAATGCTCACCCAGGAAAAACCTGGTAAGGAATAAGTGCCGTCAGCAGTTTCAACCACAGCGCCATCAGTTGTTCGGTAGAGTTTCATTACAGCCTTTCAGACCAGGGGTCGCGTACGGGAAAGGCGGACCCTAGGCCGTTAGAAGGCAAGGTGCAACTACACTGATGGGCCGGCTCTCAAGCATGTGTCGCTAAACGGGAATATTCATGACGATTCGTATCTATTCTCGACGTCTCCAACCAATCATCAGACCACTGCTCGCTCCCAGTAGTACGGCGATTACCGATATCAGAACCGTCGTCGATAGTAATTGAACCTGTGGCAGCGTAATCACAGGCGAACGTTCGTTGCTAATTAACAGACTCCACGCCGGGGCATGCTCAATCATAGACGGCAAACGCGACCATAAAATCACATCAAATGGAGTACGCTCTGGCGTACCCAAAATCATGGTGCGATACGGTAGCTTTCCGGACCAAATTCCTGTCAATAACTCATGCGCCATACGACTGTCGCCCAAGGCAGGAGTGGCGCTGGAAAACTGTGTTCGTTTTTCAAAGCGCCAAACACCAAACTGAGCTAATGGCTGTAACTTTCCTGATTCGTCAAGCAAAACTGCGGTTTTTA
>CANETI010000246.1 GCA_947440715.1 Planctomycetota bacterium
CCCGCCGCTTTAGCAGACATTTTTCCGCGTTTGGAAGTGCTCGAATTATTGGGTCAAGGTGGTATGGGTGCGGTCTATAAAGCGCGACAAACACATCTTGATCGGGTGGTGGCGCTGAAATTACTCGATCCACGTTTGAGCCGAGATGCCGCATTCACCGAACGTTTTCGCCGTGAGGGTTTGGCGCTCGCACGTTTGTCGCATCCGCACATCGTCTCTTTTTATGATATCGGTGAAATAAAAGACTGGCATTATCTCCTAATGGAATATGTGGATGGAGCGAATTTGCGTCAATCCATGCGCACCGGCAGCTTTAGTCCTGGGGAAACGCTACGAATTGTCGCGCAATTATGTGATGCCTTGGCCTATGCCCATGAGCAAGGTGTCGTGCATCGTGATTTTAAGCCAGAAAATATTTTGATTGATGCGAGTGGTCGAGCACGAATAGCCGATTTTGGATTAGCGAAAATGAGTGGGGAAGCGGGCGCGGAAAATCTTACGCGTAGCGATCAAATGCTGGGGACCGCTGCTTATATGGCACCAGAACAGGTGGCAAAATCAAATAGTATTGATCATCGGGCTGATCTTTTTGCTTTGGGCGTAGTCATTTACGAGATGTTAACCGGCCAATTACCGCTCGGGCGTTTTGAACCACCATCGCATCGCGTTAATATTGATATTCGACTTGATGAAGTGGTGCTACGAGCCTTAGAGCGAACGCCGGAAAAGCGTTGGCAAACAGCTGGTGAGGTGGGACGAGCATTTTCTGATATCACGGCGGTCAGTTCCGCACAGCAGGTAAATCCACCAATTAAGCAGGACGGGCATGGGAGTTCCAAGTGGGATATAAGCCCGAGGCTCAGTGTTTGGGCGGCGATGTTGATAATGGGTATTGTCGCCTTTTATTGGTGGGCAGGAGAACAATCAGCGTCGTCAGTTCAGGTAGCTCTAGTTCCAACAATACAAACGCCGCAGAACCATGCGCCACCACATAGAGACGTGTCTATTTTACCAAGCAATTCGTTAATTCAAACCAAGCCAACGGACTCTATTTCGACAGAAGCTTCTGCCCTGGTCTCCCCGTTGACGGCTGCGGTTAGCGCGACGAGCGAAATCAAAATCACAACACAGGAATTAAAGGTAATCGTTGAACCTGAGGTGAAAGCACCGGTGTCACTGGTTGAAACGGCGAATAAAATCATTGAACAGAACGAATTTCCAGTAACCCCGCCAGTGAGTTCAGATATTACACCTGGGCCAATTCGGGATTCATCGGTTGCTTCTGCTATCGCATCGGTGGTGCCTCTCACCACAATAGAGATTGACGGTGAGGGAGACGTAAATGTCACCTGCCAAGAGGGTGGTCTATCGTTAGCAAAATTATTTGAGCGGGCCCCGAATGGGATAGCGATCTCTCGTGGCGCCGAAGGCGTTTTACTTTGTCATAATCCTGGCGAACTCCAGCATTTGACGGTTTCGCCCGATGCTTTCACTCATCTCATCCATCGTGGTCATGGACAATTATCATTACGTCACATGACGGGGAAGTCGTTAATCGTCGAAGTCGTTGGCCTCGGTGCGATGATCCTTACCGATGTGAAAGTTACCCATTTGGAATTACGCCATAGTAGTCCGGGTGCCATCAGCGTGGATGGCGCTTGTGATAATGTGTTGATCCAGAGCAACGTCATTATTCAGGAGCAATTGGGAGCTCAAAGAACTCCAACTCCAAGTATTGATATTCGCCGTTTAGTAGTTCGCGATCTTCATGTGCTGCTGAGTGGCGCTGCCGCTCTGCAATTAGCTGGTAATGCCTCGTCTCTGCGACTGCGTAGTAATGGGAGTGGCTCAGTGAATGCGGCTGATCTCAATGTGGATGCGGCGGATATTGAGCTGTTGGGCCTTGGCAATGTCATGCTGGGACGAGTGAAGAAATTAGATGTTACGTGTACGGGCACAGGGAAAATTACCTATCGCGGATCGCCACATATTGGACGTTATCTTACTGAGCGACAATAATAAAATTACTTCGTTATCACGGAAGGGTTTCATGTATAAATCGGCTCTGTTATTCATCTTGTTCGTAACTCATGTACTCATGGCAGAAGAATCCAACGGTGTGGTATCCGCGAGTAAAACGGAAATAAAAATTAATATTGGGTCGAGTCCAGACGCGGATGAGCCGCCAGTCGAAGCTGCTCAGTTTACTGAATTTGCTTTACGTGGAGTGAAATTTGGTGGCATCATTGGCGCGTCATTGGTTGGCTCGCTCCAGCTGGGTCCAGATTGGCCAGTGAAACCTGAACTATTAGCCTCGGCAGGTATTTCCGGTAGTAAATTTGGTCTGGGGCTCTATTGGCCACTCAGTGAGGCATCATGGGTTATTCAAAAAGGAGGTCAAAAGCCATTTAAAATTGATCGATCAAACTCTCTTTCGCCGCGCATCATCGCGTGTTACCGCTGGGAAGAACAATCCCGCGAACCAGATTTTTGGCGCGGAATTGTTGGTGATCAAGGGTGGTATGTAGGCGGTGAAATCGGGCTGACCTGGGGAGGTTTGGCCTTCGACTTGGCGATGACATGGAACGAAGAAAATAGGGACAGCCCGCGAATTACCCTGGGATACGGGTTTACATTTTGACAGTTTACTTTCTAGCAGCAGAGGTCCTGCGTTTGCGCTGATGAACCTAACTTGAGTAATCTGAAAAGTCATGTACGAAAGCGCTTTCATGGCGCCAAACCCCACCATTTATGACATCGCCAAACGTGCTGGCGTGGGCATCGCGACGGTCAGCCGCGTGCTGAATGGCAGTGAACGGGTGGCGGATGCCACGCGTGAAGCCGTGCAGCGTGCGATGCAAGAATTGGATTTCCGCCCGAATCGCGCAGCTCGGCGTTTAGCGGTTGGCGGAGTCAATCGTCCACGCGTCGCAGCGCTGATGCCATTTTTCTCGGCGAGTTTTTATTACGCCGTATCGGCGCCACTGTCAGCCGGACTGATCGCTGCGGACATTGATTTAGTGCTCTACAATATTCAGGATCGTGAACATAAAAATCGCGTCTTAGATCGCATTGTCGCGGAACGTGCCTGTGAAGGTATCGTGTTGTTTAGTATGGGCGTGCGCGATGAACGTATCGCAGAATTAGGCCGTATTGGCATTCCGGTCGTTTGCGTTGACTACCCGCAAATTGGTGTCCCAGCATTAACCGTGGATAATATTGAAGCCGGTCGCATTGCGACGCGGCATTTAATTAAAGGCGGTGCGCGGCACGTGGGTTTAATTACGGGACCAACCGTCGCCTTAGCTTTTCGCCAACGTGAAGAGGGATTTATAGAAATTTCTGGAGCTAAATCTCCACAAGAGCGGGCCGAAACAGTAACCATTGAAGCGGGCCGCCAAGCGGCAATTAATTTACTCGATCAATTTCCAACGCTGGATGCGCTGATGTGCGTGAGCGATATTCTGGCGGTTGGCGCGCTGCAAGCCGTACGTGCTCGCAATCGTATTCCAGGTGATGATATCCAGATTATTGGCTTTGATGACCAACCATTGATTGACGTTATTGGTCTTTCCACCATTCGTCAGCCAATGGATGAATTTGGTGCCTGGGCCGCACGTTCGATGGCGACGTTACTCAAGCGCGGTAAAGAGCAGATTAATAATACGCCAACCGTCGAGTCACAGGTACTGCCAATTGAATTAGTCGTACGCTCGACCACGCGCGACACCAGCGGATCCGCTAAGAAACGATAATTGTTAAATTGATGACCTGGTGCGCCACTATTGGCTGGCGGCCATGGCTCATCAGCGATTTTGCCAAATACGCGTACCATTCGGCCATGTCGGCTCACACGTTTGGTGTTACGATGTAGGGTAATATCGAGCACGAATCGAGTGCGCGAGCAGGAGGCTACCACGATGCGTTTAATCCTTATTTCACTGGCAATTATGGGATTTTTATCGCCGGTGCCAAAGGTTTTGGCTGGAGACGCACCGGCTGCGTCAGTGGTATTGATGCTCGCCGAAGATGAGTACAAAACCGAAATCAGCGTACCCGCTTTTGCCAAAGACGTATTAGCACCGCTGGGCATCAATTGTACGACCGTCGAGGCTAATCCACCTGGGGGAATGGATTTCCCAGGAATTGAACGTGCTTTACCAACCGCCGATTTATTATTGATCAGTGTTCGTCGCCGCACACCCACGACCAAACAACTACAATTAATTCGTGACCACATCACTGCGGGAAAACCGATGGTTGGGATACGCACCGCCAGTCATGCCTTTGCCTTACGAAAAGGAACACCGACGGAAGGTCATGCTGAATGGAAAGATTTCGACAGCGCGATTTTAGGTGGCAGTTACGACGGCCATTTTGGCAATGAAGCAGCAATTTTATCCGTGGCAGCGGGCGCAGCACAGCATCCCATTTTACGTGGTGTCGACTTGACCGCTTTACCAACCTACCGTCTGTACAAGAACCTTACTTTAGGCCCGCAAGCAACCGCATTGGTCACGGGTATGGCGACGAACAGTAAGGACATTCATCATGTCGCGTGGTGTAATCAGGTGGGCACCAGCCGTATTTTTTACACCTCATTGGGCAGCGTGGACGATTTCC
>CANETI010000247.1 GCA_947440715.1 Planctomycetota bacterium
AACTGCGCAGGCATCATATTGAGCCCAGCTCATTAAATTGCGGGCACGCTGCAAACCGATGACGGCACGATTGGTCAATGGAATATCTGATGATAATGCAGCATTATAATAATCATCTGCCAAAGCATATGAATTATCGATTGCTAATTGGTTCGCCTGTTGAGTGTGATAGACGACCGTATCGCTAAGTTTAGGCGAGTTTGGTACCGGATTAATTCGATGAATATTGATGAGTGGCGCACCATTCATAACGGTTTTTACTTCACCAATCAAATCAACCACTTGGTATCTTTCTAAACTCACAACAAAAGACGCGTCTATACGGTTCTTTTCAATAAAGACGGTCATTACTGGATTCGCGCGCACCTGTGGATCAGAGAGGTCGGCGTGGTCGTCATAAATTATTAAATTGGCATGATTATTAGGAATGAAATAGGTATGCATCTTATCAAATAACGTTGCGCTTTCAACGAACACACAACGAAATCGAACGCGTAAATTCTGAAACGCCTCTGGCGCAGCAAGAATCGCATTAAGGTCTACATTCTGTAGTTTGATTTCACCCGGGTGGATGCGCTCGCGCACTTCAGAATACGACGCAGCTATCGCCGCCGTGGTGGGGAAAGTAACAGCAGCGAGCAGAGCGAGACAGCGAGATAGGCGCACAAATCCCCCTTGGTGAGGCAGTGAAACAAGAAGCAGCTCATGCGACCGCAACTGAATAAATCAGCCCAAGTCCGTATGAGCAAAACTGTAATCGGCGGACGCCGATGGCAGTGCGCGGGACTATAGAACGGCTCAATGGCAATCACAAGTCTCTGGTGTCCACATGAGCAAGATCCTTCCAACTGCGTTTGACTAGCTTCTAGCCAACCCAACTGTGAAATCTCACCCTTTAGGACACCTTCCACCTGGGAGTCTGTCGCCTGATTTGATGGTTAAACGCGCTTTACCCGCATCATGAGGTCAATAATGAAGCCATCTAATGCTCCATCCTGTGCCCGATATTTGGCAACCTGCTCGCACGCATAAGCCACGCTGCTGTGACTCTTGACCCCGAAAGCTTGGCCGATTGCGCCATAAGTGTCAGCACTGGCTGACTTCAGCACGTACATCGCCACGTGGCGAGCAGTGGCTCGGTTACCCGAACGATTGCGTCCAACCAAGTCATCAACCGTCAATTCAAAGTAGTCAGCGACCGCGCGCATAATCATCTTTGCGCGTGGTTCACCCGAACTACGATCGATAACATCTGCCAGTGCTTGGCGCGCTAACACGAGGTCGATGCGACGCTGGAAACTTTGCGAGTAAGCCACCAATTTATTAACGGCACCTTCGATTTCACGAATATTGTCCGTGATGTGATCGACAACGTAAGATAATACATCTTCGCTCAACGTGATGGATTGCGCCTTTGCTTTTGCCTCGACCACCTCGCGGCGCAATTTAGGGTCCGGTTTTTCTAAGGCGACGACTAATCCGCCGCTAAATCGCTGAATAAAACGTTCTTCCAAATATTTAATATCTGCTGGCGGTGCGTCAGACGTTATAACTACTTTTTTACCTTGTTCGTTCAATTGATTAAAAGTCGAGAATAACTCTTCTTTAGTTTTAACCATTTGGCCACGAGACAAAAAATGAATATCATCAATTAAAAGTAAATCCGGATGGCGCATTTTCACGCGAAAAGCCTGAATACCAGCGGAGCCTTGCTCACAGGCCGTGATGTAATCATTCGTAAACTGTTCGCAGCGGATATACTGCACTTTACTCTTGGGATAGCGCTCATGGAACGCCAAGGCTAATCCTTGTTCAAGGTGGGTTTTACCCAGGCCCGATGCCCCATGAATAAATAATGGGTTTACCGGATTGCCTGGATCTTCCAGAATGCGAATAATCGCATCGTACGCCATGCGATTGGTGTGACCGACCACAAAATCAGTCAGTAATTTAAAACCATGCCCCCAACGTCCGCCCAACCGTGCTGAAGTCGTGCGCTCAATATTTTTTTGCGCTTCGCGTTGATCTTCTTGTTGACGCGAACGAGTGACGCGAGCTTCATGTTCACGTAATGCCGTGCCAGAAACACGACAACGCACTTCAGTAATTGGAGCACCCAAAACTTCGCTTGCCATCATGGCGAGCGCATCGGCGTAGCGATCACGAATGGTATGTTGAAATAATGCCGTCGGACATTCGATGGTTAATATTCCGTCTTCGGCCGTAATGGGGCGCACCTTCGGTGAAGCCAACCACAACCGCACTCCCTGTTCGTTATCGGGCGAACGCATGCGGTCTAGTATGATCGGCCAAGCCTGTTCCAATGCCAATATCTGTCGCGCCACGTGTCATCCTTCGAGTCATTCGACTACCACGCTGAGTCTGTGCATAATAACACGCACACCAGCATAGTTTCAAAAATAGTTGCGATCTGCTATCCGCAGGGGAGTGAATATCTAAAGCGTCCGCCGCTCGACTCAAGAACATCAATGCAAGGGTCCGGACCAACCGCTTGACTCGCAGTGAAACACTGCTCGCACAACCGCGCCCACAATAACGCGACAATGCGTCTCATCATGCACCAATTATTTTGGAAATATGCGATCATTTTCGCCTTACGCAGGTTGACGCAGGAACTCAATAACTTGCGCGCGATTTGGTGAGATAGCCGTGCGCACATAATAACCACTCGTCGCCCCACCAATATGAAGCGCGCTTTGCGGATCAATGCCAGCTAAAAGTGCCGCGACGAATCCCGCATTAAAGTGGTCACCTGCACCAGTGGTAATTTTGGGCTTCGGCTCAAAGAAACCATCTGCGCCGATACTCCCTGCAGGACGAGCCGCAGATGCACCCCATGCACATGCCGATGATTTTACCAAATGGCACATCGCCCAAGCAATTCCCAGTTCGCGCTGTACGATTTCACAGCCCTTACGCGATGCTTCCCATTCTATTGGATCCGTCGGAGGAGTTATCCCTAACGCAATAAGAACTTGCTTTAATTCTGCTCCATTCATTCCGAGCAAAACATCCGCATGTTGCTGCAACGCTTTCATTGCGGCAAAAGCCGAACGTAAATCTTCCAACGTTCGTTTGGCCGGATCGGCAAGATCGACGAAAATGAGAGGCCGCGTTTTGCGTAATCCAGGCAATATCGTTTGCGCCATACCGCGCCAGATATCGGTCATCCCCAAAGTCATGGTCCAATTGACCATCGCGATCGCATCCGCTTCTCGCACAAGAGCCTTAAACCCTTCTAACCCAATTTTATTAATAAGTGTCTGATAAGTAACTTTTTCTAACGGTAATAATTTACCCAACATCAATTTACCGTCACTAAATTCGAGCGCATCGGTCGTTGCCGCGCCGCCCAGCGAAATTGTTTTTGTCGCTCGATCAGCCAATGGCTTAAATACTGGATCAATGGCACCCTCTCCCAAAATACCAATCGCAGTGACATCGTAATCATAACTACACATGGCGTTGGCCATAATCGGGCCGTTTCCACCAATTTTACTTTGCTTGACCACCATTTCAAAATTAGCGCTATTTCCTGCGGCCGCGTTAACTCGACCGCCAAATTCACTAATGGTTGCCATTGCGGTATAATTTGCGGTGTCACTGCGCTTCGCCACAACATCAATAATATTATCAATAAACCCATCAAAGCCGACCATGACTTTTGGACGGCGAGTTGCGGGCACACCAGCTAAAGCCTTGGCAGCAGCAGAACATAAAACGGCATCAGCCATAAAAAAATCTCCGAGGCGCAGACGGTAAGAAGGCGTACCCAGGCGCAAGACGGTGAGGTCCGGTCACCAGACCGGTTGTCTCACCGAGGCCTCCGTAATGAATAAATGATTACGGAATTCCCGCAGTTCGACATAACCACACGATCCGCGCCAACCACTCGACCGTTTCTAAATGCCTACTCGCTTCTTTGACGCTGTTACCCCAGGCATAAACACCATGTCCGCGAACTAAAACTGCAGGAATTTGCGGGTGCCGCGCTGTCATGACCCTGTTGGACAACTCTTCCATATCCTGGCTATTCTCGACGATGGGAATGCGCTGCTCGCCCTCATGCGTAGAAATTCCGGCGAACGCTTTCTGCATTTCAATGCCTGACACGACTAGATTTGGTCCTGCGGCCATGCTCATGGCCACGGCATGTGCTGGATGCCCATGACAAACGGCCTGACAACCAACGGCTTGATAAATTCGTACATGTAAAAGTGCCTCATCAGACGGCTTACGCTGATCAGGTGGTAACGGGCGAGCATTACCATCAATGCGAATAAAATCCGTGGCTTTTAATTGCCCTTTATCAACACCCGACGGGCTCATGCCCACCATGAACGGGCTATTTCCTAACAAACAGCTGACATTTCCCGCCGTGCAGGCAAGAAAACCAAGTCCGGATAAACGACTCGCTTCAGCAGCTAACTGGGTTAGGATCTGGTCACTCACAACGTCTCCTACTCTTTTGGCGTATGACCTACATAGCAGTCCGAGGAAGCACGCCAAGTCACCGTCCTGTTAACTGCCTCCCGCTGCATCTCTCTTTGCGTACATCATCCCTAATTGA
>CANETI010000248.1 GCA_947440715.1 Planctomycetota bacterium
ACGACGGGTGACAATAAGGGATCGCCGCTTTGTGGTTGGATGGTATGACTGGCCTGGGTTAATAAATGGTGACCAGCGGGACTATCACTGAGGCACACCAGGGCAAAAGCCAAACGCCAAGCATTGAGTGCTGCTTCGCCTGATGCACCAGCCTTTTGCGCTAATTGTACGGCGTTTGTGGCGTGTGGATGGGGGGTGTGGCTATGAATGGTACAGGCTTGTTGGTAGGTCGTTATCGCACTGGCGACGTCGCCTGCAGCGGCAAGTGCCTCAGCTATTTCCGCAGATAAACTTTCCCACGGAGTTTCACTATTGCGAATGGTGCTTAAATGCTTGAGAGCAGCAATGCGCTTGGCGGGATCATTTGCGGCTTCTGCCAATCGGGCGTTGGTCGCTATAAGAATGGCTAATTGTTCTGAATTATTTCCCGCAATGGTAGTGACGACTTTCGCATCGTGGGTCGGGTCTTGTACATAGGCTTGTAAGGCGATTGGGAAACGTAACGGGTCATAGGCAGGTAAACGTTCAGCAAGGGTTTGTAGTTGTTTCGGCACGGCCTCACTTTGACCAACCAGCATGGATAAACGTGCCAGTTCAAATCCAGCTTCTGTTAGGGTGACGCTATCCAGTGTTTTATCGTTCAATAATTCCTGGGCTAAACGCACGGCACGATCTGGGAAGCCCATGCTATTCCATAAACGCACTAAATTTAGACGTGTGGCGGGTTTATCGCCGTCATCGTCATTTAGGCGGCGTTTGGCCAATGCTTCAATTGTCGCAATAAGTGCGGCTTCATCCCGTAATTCACGATATAAACGGGCGCGAGCAAAAGCTAAGGTATCAACTTGTTTGCCGGTGAGATCTTCCAGGTCGAGTGCCTGTCCGATAAACTCTGCGGCTAAGCGGCGCTGTCCTAATGCTTCATGCCAGTGACTGACTTCTTGAGTGGCCAGCACGACACCTTCTAGGTCAGCATGATATGCTTCGATGGCCTGCATATGATCGGCGATAAGTTGTGTTGGCGAAGCGGCGTCATGACGAAAGGCAAAGCGGCAATTCCCACCCCAGGCGGCAGATAATCTTAGGACGACGACATTTTCGCCACGGTTCAGCCAAGTGGTTGCGGCTAAACGATCTGGCACAATGTCGCTTTCCCAGCCGTTCGTTTTATCTGCCACCAAACGTCCATTCACAAACACCTGAATTCCACGAGCACCATCAAACCAAAACCGTTCAAAACGCGGTGCGTCGCAATGAATACTGGTAATAGCCAAGGCGACTTGGCGCTCTTGCGTCATGTCTAATTGTGATTTGAGATTAATTGAACGACGAGCTGCCGGACCTTCACCGGTAACTGGTTTCCACCGCAGGTCATGGCCAGGCACTAAGGGGAATCCGTTTTTCGTGTCGCGTGTGCGTTCAGGACCGAATTCTTTGTCGTTATTCGGCAGGGGGCCAAGTAAATGCCAATGTTCAGCCGTGGTGCGATCTAAATCTTCTTGGCGAATATCTTCGAACCCGGTCGCTTTCGCGGATAAACGTGCGCGCGGTAATTTATTTTGCTCGTTGCTGATGCGTACGTGGCTAATGACCGAGGTGACGGCTTCGTTCAGCCCAGGATCATTTGCCATGTTGGCGAGTAATGGTTGGCGTTTTTCAGCGTCTTCGCCAAACCACCCGCGACCGATAATGATGCGTTCGGGAGCGACGGCAAATACGCTGTCTTTGCGTGCAAATGAGGCCAGCGTTTCATAAGAAAAACCGTTATTACTGATGGCGGCACTGATGTCATTGCCGCTGACTAATAAACGAACATGCGCGGGGGCTTCTGCGCTATAGAGTTGTCGCTCGGTAGCACGCCGTTCGATTTTACCGTCAATAATCCAATAAGCCCAACCGCGTCGACGTGCTGGCTCATAGCGTTCAAGGCCTTCGCTCATTCCGCCAACGCCAATAAATAAGGCATGGGTGGGATTCCAATACAGCGCAATAAAGGTGGGCAGGCCACCAAGTTCACGTGGTTGTTCGCTGTTAATGACCGCTGAAATGACTAATGGTTGACGATCATTGCCATCCATGCCAATCGCACGAGACAACGTTTGAAAAGCGGTTAAGGGACCTTTGAATGAAATGCTGCCATTTCGAAATTGTTGAGTCGTGTTTGCCGCAGCAGACAAATCCCATCCGGCGGGCGCTTGGTCACCGCTGTAATCCGTGGGCCAGACGTACTCGGCTCCGATCAATGGCACGGTAAATGTGCATGTCAGTAACCATAACCACAGAGCAGAATGACGCATAATTATTCCTACAGGCAAAAACGTGCAAGGCCCTTAGGCGAGGATATTACGGGCGCACCACCACTGGCCACGCCCAGATGACTTCGTCATCAATCGTGGTGCCATCAGCTCCGGCATCGGTCACTAAGGTAATCCGGCGCGCGCCATGTAATGGGACAACGATGGTGTGGGATTTATGATCCGCGAGCGCGATTTCAAATAAAGGTTTGTCATCGCCGATTACGCGCACCACGGCATCGCCACGCAAACCATACGACGCATCCAAGGCCACGGTGGCGATGAAGGTCGTTGCTGGGTTCGTCAGATCGAACGAGGCGCTACAACGTGCACGTGTACCGAGGCCAAACTCCACTACCTGCCCATCAATCATCAAGGGTTCGTTGCGCCAATTTTTATCCACGCTGGGGGCAATGCCGGCATCAAGAAATCCAGATTGTTTGGTCGTTAAAGTCAGGCGATTGATGGGCGTAAGGCTGTCCCCGCGGTACCACCAATGGGCCACCAGCGAGAGCGGTATTTGTAGGTCGCCCATGAGTGCATGTTTAATTCCTAAAGAGTCATTATTGAGGTCGGTAATAACGCCACTGATTAATTCACCGCTGACTAAACGCACCTGATGTTGTGCCATGGGTGCCGTCGCGGTGGTCGCCAAGCGTAAAAGGGAAATCCGCGCACGCGGCATGTCCATAATACGTCGACCAGTATCAATCCCAGCAGACGCCGCATTGAGAAACGCGAGGGTTCCTGCTAACGCATCGCCATTTGCAAATAAGGCACCAGCGCTGGTGTCAGTAATACGCAACAAATTAACCGTTCGCTGCGGAGCTAAAATAAGTGCTGCCACCACTGCGGCAGGGAAAGTGCGTATGCCAAAGCGATCGCTTGACATGGCGACCTGTCCATTCTGAAAGACTAAACCTCCGCCTGCGATGATATCGCCGTTGGCCAGGACCACGCCACTATCGACGACTTGTGCTGCCGCTGACGTCGTGTGACGAGCCATGATCACCTGGGTGAGTGGCAGTTTATCATTATTAATAGTTAGTGTGGTAGCATCGGCTAACGCGGCACCTTGTCGCCAGACACCATCTGTACCGAGTACATGAATATCAGCAGCAAAAACAGCGGTGCTGCAACACCATAGGAAAACGCTAAGGGCGCTACCGCGCTTCGTTCGCGCCTTCATCTGTGCAGCAAATGCGTTGCCGATAAACTGAAACGCACTCATTTTTAGCGCTGATAAATCGGGAGAAAACGGTAGGGAATATTTAATACCAATGCCGCCATGGCGGTGGGATATTGGTCGTAGCCACTGCTCCAACGACCATCGGCCTGTTGGCTTGCGATCAGTGATTTCGTGATGGCGGGATACCATTGGTTCCAAGCTTTACGGCCCCATTCACCGGCGCTCTGGGCCTGATAAATACCCATGGCCGCATAATATTGGCCATAGAAATAATGCTCTTTTTCCGCTGGTACACTGCCGACGGGTGCGTGAGAGATAAGGTATTCGACACCTTCTTGCACTTCTTTGGCGCGATAATTACCAGCAACTTGCAAAGACAGCACGCCAGCACCAGTCAGCGCAAAACCTGATTTGCCGCTATTTGGGGTGTAGCTGAATCCGCCTTCTTTGCCGGATTCTTTTGAGCAGTGACAGCTTTTCACATATTCGATACCCAGGTCGATGGTTTCTTTAGGAACCACGATGCCGCCATCTTTGGCTGCGCGCAGCGCCATCAACATCATGACCGTGACGGATAAGTCATCATCAGAAACACGCGGTTGGTAACGCCAACCACCTTTCCGATTTTGCGTTGCAACAATCAATTCAACCGCGCGCTTAACCGTATCGCGAGCCCGTTGATCTTGCGTCATGCCCCACACTTCTGCGAGGGCTAACGTCGCTAAACCATGATGGTACATGGGCGCGCCCTGCATGCCCTGTTTGTACAGTAAACCATTTGGTTGCGCGCAGCTTAATAAATATTGTGTCGCTTTCGCGGTATTGGTGCCGTGTTCACCTGAACCAGGTAAATGTCCGGCACTCATCAGTGCGAGCGTACAGGAGGCGACGATTCCAGTGGTGGTGCCAAAACTACCTGGCCAAGAACCATCATCGCGCTGGGTGCTAGCTAAATAGGCCAATGCTTTTTTGCTGGCCGCTGCTGCTGCCGGAGAAATTTCAATAAGGTCAGCACTGGTATCCGCGGAATAAGTAACGGGCGCGCTACATAAAAAGCAGGCAATAAGAAAGAGTCCGGAGGCACGGACGTTTAAGGAAGTCAT
>CANETI010000249.1 GCA_947440715.1 Planctomycetota bacterium
ATAATGGATTTCGGTTTGGTGCGACTCGCACGTTCTGATGAAACCGGCTTAACCATGGCTGGTACCGTCATGGGCACCGTGAGTTATTTTAGTCCAGAACAAGGTCGCGGTGAACGCTGCGATTGCCGCACCGATATTTATGCGCTGGGTGTGGTGTTCTATGAATTATTAACCGGTCGTTTGCCGTTTACGGGTGGCGATGCGACTTCGGTCATTTACCAGCACATTCACGCTGAGCCAAAACCACCCAAGGAAATTGATCCAACCATTCCTGAAACTTATCAAGCGGTGGTATTGAAGTGTTTGCAGAAAAATCCAGATCATCGTTATGCGGATGCGAACGCCTTGTTGGCGGATTTCACGGCGTTGGCTAATGGTTTAGAACCAATAACGGCATTTCGGGATCTGAAAGCGATACGTGATGGTGGTACGATTGTCAAAAAAGCAGGGGCTTTTTCGGCCGAGAAAAAAGCCGGCAGTGGTTTGATCGTGACGGCGGCGTTGGTGTTATTAGCAGGAGGAGGCATTACAGCCTTTTTGGCGTTTGATCCACTCGGTTATAAAAAAGAATCGCCAACAGCAACCAACCCCGTGTCGCCGATAAACATTCCCGTAGCAATAACCGCACCCGTGCCAACTCAAGTGCCAGCTCAAGTGCCACAACCAGCAGCACCGAATATAACGGAAGCGCGTGCCTTATTGACAGCTGGTTCTTTTAATGACTGTCGAATATTAATTAGTAAAGGACAATTAGCTTCTCCCGATGACGCGCAGTGGAAAGTTTTGGGCAAAGAGTTAGATCAAGCCCAGGGTGTAGTGGCCCTCAGCCAAGCCAATGACGCAATGGCAAAAGGTGATGATACATCAGCCAGAGCTGCTTTATCGATAGCCGCAACGTATTTAGGGGACGACCAACGAGTCATCGAGGTGCGCAAACGGTTAGATGCTCAAACGACGGTGCTAAAAGAACGAAGTCGTATCATTGCTGAAGTTGAGTCATTGCTGAGCGAGGGTGACGGAAAAAAAGCGGAATCACTGGTGTCTCCGTTGGTGGCGGCTGATGCGACTGATGAAACTGCCGCGATGTTGTTGCGTCGTGCGCGTAAAATGGGCGATGATCAAGCCGCTCGTACCAAGGCTGTTGGTGAACGAATCCAACAAGGCGAGGAAGCCTTGGGACGGAAAGATTTAGACTCGGCACTGTTACATTTCACTGCGGCACAACAATTGGATCCCAAAAATGCCAGGGCGACGGCGGGTTTAGAACAAGTCACACAAGGCAAAGTCATGTTGACGGCTCTGCGCGAGCAATTTGAAGCCTCTTTAAAAAAGCGTGACCTGACCGGCGCCGAAGCGAATTTGGCCGAGATGCGTCGCATTGCACCCGGTAGCTCAACCTTGGTTCTGGCTGAAAATGAATTTATAAATTCACGTTTGGTTGAGGAAAATAAATCAAAAACCTTAGCTGCCCAACAAGCCGCGATTGCGGCTGCCGCAGCGAATTTAGGAAAATTGATGGGTGATCCGAAACAGGATGTGCCTGGGTTAGAGCGCGCACTCGCCGCATTTGTGATGCAGCACGGTGAAGAATCCGCACGCAAAGCGGGTCTCCCTGTCCAATTAGAAGATCGTCGCCAGCAAGAAGCGGTTACCGCGCAGCTCAAAACGCTCGATCAAGCATTGCAGAGCAAAGATAGTAAACGGATAACAAGTGTTGTGAGTGATAAGGACTATAGCTCGGCATTGAATCAATTAAGCGTGATGGCGGGGTTAGTCTTTGAAAGTAAGTTGCACAGTTTTGCTCGTACAGGCGACCAAGCGACAGCAACGGTCGGTATACGACATGCACTAACCACCTTTCCTGAGCGTACATTAACCTTTGTTTATACCCTCGCCCGCCAAGGCGACCTATGGACGATTACCCAGGCAACACTGCAATGATTATCACACAACCGTCATTTAAGCCGTTCGTCTCTGCGAACCGAGGCCACCACATGCGATTTCTTTCCGCTTTATTTACTCCAGCCCTGCTGTCGTTGCTTGGAGTCTTGAGTGTCGTGCAGGCAGCCGACCAACCATTAGGAATAGTCACCGATGCAAATGCCACGAATGCGCCCGTCAGCTTTGACGCGAGTGTGCAATTAATTCCAGGCAGTATGTTGGCTGTGTATGGTCCGGGAACGGTGCAGAAACACCCGCTGACTAAAGAAATTATTATCGAAGACCGCAAGCTAGTTGGGAAAATGCAAATTATTGATGCGGCAGATCCCAAAAAGATTACGACGCGGATTACTTGGCATGAAGGCGCATTAACGGCGGGATTTGACGTGGTGCCAATGCCCAAAGAGGCCGCCCCAAATGCGGCCCCAGCGACCACGGGCATCATGCCCACGATTAGCGCTAAGATGGAAGCGACGGTAAAAGTTAACATTCCGGTTTTGGATCCAGACGGAGATGCCCTGGTTATTTCCTGGTCACTCGAAGGTGAATTGGGCCGCAGTGGTTTCTTGTCCGCACGCACAACGACCACGCCGAGTGTGCAATGGACAGCTCCTGGAACTCCTGTGGAAGCGACCATTGTCGCGGTGATTAAAGATACATTTGGACAAGAATTAACCACAAAAATTAAAGTTGTATCTGAAGGGCCAGCAGATTGGCGTCAGCGTGAATTGGTGGCTAATAAGTCGTTGGGATATGAACACCAATTCCCCATCGCCCGTATTACTCGTGAACCTGATGGTACGTGGTTAGGAGTCGATCCTAATGCAGCAAAAGTTTATCGTCTGACTGCCGGCTGGCAGGCCAGTGAAGCGATTGGTTTTTCGGTTAATGCATTGCCGACGCGACCTATTAAGGCTTGCACACATGGCAAACATTTGCACGTGCTTGATGGGCGTCGTGCAGGGGTACTGGTTTACGGTGCTGATGGCAATCAAGTGCGCGATTACGGACACGGAGTAGAACCGACTGATTTTATAGTCTCAGCCGACGGCACGGCTTTTATTGCTGATCAAGGAGCCGGTGGTGTTTTAGTTTATGAGGCGGCCGGTGATTTTCGTGTGCGTTTGGGCCGCTCAGGTAAAGGCACGGATGCCTTTACAGGACTGTCACGTTTAGCGCTTGGGAAAAGTGGTGAACTCTACTGTCTGGATGTTGCGCAGTCGCAGGTTCAACGCTTTGATCGTTTTCACCGTCGTCTTTCGACTTGGGCATTGCAAACGGATGTCGCTAATCCAGCGGTTGGTATTGCCGTGCATCCAGCAGGTTTATTAATTTTATTGCAGAGCGGTCAAATTCTGGTTGCTGATCAAAAAGGCCAAACACCGCAGGCATGGAAAGGCTTAGGCGACACCGGTTGGGTGCCACGTAGTGGGTCGGCGGAGGATTTATTCGTTGATGCCACGGGTGAAGTATTTGTGACCTATCCGGAATATGATTGGATCATGCGTTACGATGCGACGGGTGCGCCAACAGGCGTGCGTGGTTCTGCACAGTGGAAATTACAAGACTTCACCATGGATGGCCAAGGCCGAACGATTGGACTCAACACGGCCACGGCACAATTACAGATTTTTGATGCCGATACCTGGTTGGTCGGACAAGTGGGTGGGCTGGTAAAAAATGGTGGTCCATTGACTCGTGCGGGAGCCATGGCCGTAGCACCAGATGGCCGTGCGGCCGTGGTATTGGATACCAGTGCGATGACCGTGGTACGAATGGATTTAGTAAATCTTAAGGCCAAGCCGCTTGTATTTGGACAGCCAGGAAAAAATGACGGTCAATTTTTATCTCCGCTGCGTGTTGCCATGGATGAAGCTGGTCGCACCTATGTGCTTGATGCGAAACAACGCCGAGTGCAAGTGTTTGATGACAAGGGATCATTCCTCTTTGCTTTTGGTCGTTATGAGCGCGGTAAATTGCCCGATGAATTAAATGATCCTTATCACTTGGCCATCAGCCCAGTTGGCAATGCCGCGTATATTTATGATGATGACACCTATGAAGTGAAAAAATTTGCTATCGATCAAGCGCTTAAACAAGGGACTCATGTCAATAATACCGGGGGGAAAGGTGATGGTCCCGCGCAGTTCCGTTCGGTGGTCAAATTAGCCGTTGATCGTTTGGGCTTGCTCTATGTTTTGGATGACAGTCGTGACGATTTACAGGTGATCGACTTCCGTGGCAGCAACGCCGTTGCTGGGCCTATGCGAAAACTAACTGATTTGGGATTACCAGGAGCTGAATTTTTTGGTTTGTCACCAGACGGTAATTTTATTGTGGCTTATGATGGAGCGATTCGCGGTTGGCGCTGGTAGACCTTGAACCTGGCAAACGCAAGTAACGCTTGCGCGTCGTAAGCGGCAGTCTTTTGACCGTTGCTTGCTCGCGCCAGTCTTGGGACATGTCCCGCGTGCAGAACGGCAGGCGAATAAGACTGAACCGTTTGCCTGGAGGGGAGTTAGTTAACGTGTTGAGGACATTATGTTAAATTTTCAGCAAAAAAAACCGAGCAAGAATCAAAAGTTTACGCTGGATCCTGTACAATTGGAATTGGCCAAAAGGAAACCGCCAATTGATTTCA
>CANETI010000250.1 GCA_947440715.1 Planctomycetota bacterium
CTGGAAAATAAATGAATTAAATCTATTTGCCTCGCTTATCGGGCATCATGTCCTCGTTAATTCCATTCAAAAACACTTGTCTGTTCGCGTTCGACGTGCTGCCTTACCGTGGGTACGACAACATGCCGATTTAGAGCAGTGGCGCGCCATTCGCCAAACTATTCCTCTTCAATCTCCCCTAGATCCGATTCAATTACCCGTGTTTCAAATCGATGGTAACCAACGTCAAATCCGTGTCTCAATTGCAAAAGACAAGGAGGGTCGGCGTGCACAAGCCGAACGCTGTCTACGCGCTGGATATACGCTGCCGCTGGCATTGGATCAGGCGCTCAAAGAAGATGGCGACATTGGCGACGTTTATCGACGCCTACCGACAACCTTACCTTTCACCAAAGATGATAAATTACGACAGTCATTAGATGTCGTGTTGCACATCCCCTGGGCCAAGGCTTGGTGGACCATACTTAATGAGGCCGAAGCCATTGAGCGTCAGGAATGGTCACTTTTATCCGCGCACAGTTATCCGCCATTTTTGGAAATTGCATTTCGCTCAATTGACGCTCAAAAAGACCCGGCGTTCGCCGCCCGTTTGGCGAATTGGTTAGACGAGTTTTCATTACCCATTTGGAATGATGCCGGTTGGGGTGTGGCTTGGAGCTGGTTACGGGTTCAGCCGAATTCAGCCAGCATTCCCCTTCCCGATGGGTGGACTGGGGTCTTTATTGATGGGAAATGGCTGGGATGGCAGCGAAAATCATTTGATCCGCTTTCATTTACGACACCTGGCATCCATCGTATCACTTTGGCGAATCCACCATGATGACCATCACGGTAATTTACACCGTTGAGAAACTTGCCGTAGGACTCTAAGGTTAATTCAGTTCCCGCTCATTACTGAGGTAATCGCCACATGTCATTTGTCATTCTCGGTGCAGGCGGACATGGTCGGGTTGTTGCCGAATGTGCACACAGCGCAGATCTGCACGTGTTGGGTTATATCGACGATAATCCACAATTAATTGGGAAACCGTTTATTGGGCTAACCGTTCTTGGCACCAGCGTGCGATTAGGAGATAACGATTTATCCGATAGCGGCGTAATCCTCGGTGTCGGTTGTAATCAAACACGTCTGCGTCTTGCTCATCATTACCTGGATCGATCACGCTCATTACCCGTTGTTCAGCACGCGCGTTCGTGGGTTAGTCCTTCGGCAACCTGTGGCGCAGGCACGGTCATCATGGCCAATGCGACGGTTCAAACGCTGAGTCGCATCGGGATAGCCTGCATTATCAATACCAACGCATCGGTTGATCATGACTGCATTTTAGGTGACGGCGTACACATCGCGCCTGGAGCTCACTTAGCCGGTCATGTCACCGTGGGATCTGGTTCCCATATTGGTATCGGAGCATCGGTTATTGAAGGTATACATATTGGCAAAGATTGCCTAGTCGCAGCTGGCGCCGTTGTGATACGTGATGTCGCTGATGGCCAGCGCGTCGCCGGTGTACCAGCTCAACCGATGAAATAAGAAAGGTTTTATGTCTTCGACTACATCGCCGCGTATTCAACTTTCCGCACCACACCTGGGTGGCCAGGAGTTATCAAATATTCAAAACGCCATCGCCGAAAATATGATCGCCGTGGGGTCATATATTACGGCATTTGAACTGGCCGTAGCCAAAAAAGTTGGTGTCCCGCACGCCGTTGCTCTCGCGAGTGGCACGGCAGCCCTTCATTTAGCCTTACTGGGACTTGGTGTTAAACGCGGTGATTCCGTCTGGTGCTCATCATTAACCTTCTGCGGTAGCGCCAATCCCATTTCTTATGTTGGTGCTCAACCTGTTTTTATCGACTGCGATATTCACACGTGGAATCTTGATCCTGCGTTATTGGCCCAGGGACTCGATGACGCAGCTAAAAAAGGTTCCTTGCCGAAAGCGGTTATTTGCGTCGATTTATACGGACAATGCGCGCACTATGACGCCATCATCGCCGCGTGTAGTCGCTACGAAGTGCCGCTGATTGAAGACGCCGCAGAAGCATTAGGCGCACATTATCATGGTCGCGCAGCAGGTAGCTTTGGCCGAGCCAGTATTTTGTCATTTAATGGTAATAAAATAATAACCACTGGTGGTGGTGGGATGTTGTTATCGCATGATGCGAATTTTATCGCACAAGCACGTCACCTCTCCAGCCAAGCCCGTGATCCTGCAGCTTGGTATGAGCATACCAAAATTGGCTATAATTATCGGCTCAGTAATATAAATTCCGCCCTGGGATGCGGACAGATGGTTGTGCTTGAAGATCGCGTCTTAGCCCGCCGACGAGTTTATTCGCGTTACCAAAAACAACTTGGTAACATTCCTGGAATTTCTTTTGCCCCTGATCTGGATGCCGAAACGGGAACGCGCTGCACCCGTTGGTTAACCGTGATACTCCTTGATCCGGCGATTATTCGCATCGCCCCACTCGCATTAATGCAACGACTTGAAGACCTGTCCATTGATTCACGGCCCGTGTGGAAACCGATGCACCTGCAACCAATATTTTCCGGATGTCGCGTCTTGGGCGGAAGCGTTTCAGAATCGTTATTCATCCGTGGGCTTTGTTTACCTTCTTCATCGTCATTAACTGACGATGAGCAGGATCGTGTCATCGCTGCCATTCGCACAGCGGTTACCCGCTAATTATTATTCTGTTCTTACAACACCGCGCGAGCGCGGGATACAATTGAGCCGAAGAACGTCTTGCGCTTTTTCTGGCCAATCATGGCATACTCTGGTTCATTGCCATCCAGCACGGCGCGGCAGTCATGTTCGATTTCGGAGGCATCTTTGTAACGTTTGTCAGGATCGCGCGCCATGGCACGGCGAATAATGGTAGCCAAGTGTTTGTTGACGTTAGGGCGCAAATGACGGGCGGTGGGTTGGCGGGTGGCGTCGCGCACTAATTGAATGGTGTCTTCGGGTGTGCTGCCAGCAAACGGCGCTTGGCCGGTGATGGCGAAAAACATGGTGGCGCCAAGGGCGTAAATATCCGTACGAGGATCTATTTGTGCGCCTGTAATTTGTTCTGGAGCGAGATAAGACGGCGTCCCGGCGATGGTCGTACCGATTGGCTGTTCGTTGACGAGTATCGCCAAACCAAAATCAGTCAGTCGTGGCGTGCCATTGGTTTCTAATAAAATATTGGCTGGTTTAATGTCGCGATTAATAAACCCGGCCAAATGCATCGCATGGACGCCTGCGGCACAGTCACGCATAATACGTAAGGCCAATTCATCGCCTAAGGGGCCGAAATTTGCGACGCGCGTGCCTAAATCACCACCGCCAACGAGTCTCATGGCCATAAAAGGACACTGACCGACTAGGCCCGCGTCGTAGAGCGTAATGACATTGGGGTGGTCAATGGCGCCTAATACGCGCGCTTCATGCATGAACGTATGAATTAATTCAGGGCTATAACCATTACGTGCGGCGTATTTAGGACTAACAATTTTTAAGGCGACTTTTCGGCGAATGACTTTGTGTTCTGCTTCCAAAATAATGCCCATCCCGCCTTCGGCCAAGATGTGATAAAAGGTGTAGTCGCCAAAAGATTGGCCAATTCGTTGAATAGCTTGTTTAAAGCTGGTGGAGTCATTCATGCGAACAGCGCCTTACACAGGTATAGGTACGTCGGTTCAGGCCAAGGGATTCCGGCTGATTATGCTGGAATTCGTACAATTGGTCAAGGCATGCTGATGTTGTCCTTGATGGTTTCAAGTGTTACCTCGCAGGCCACTGGTAGGAGTCCGCGTCACTTGCATCATTAATTTAAGGGCGGGCTTGTCGTTTTGCTGTTTTCGGGGTGATTCCGGAGTCAGCCAATCCGAAATCAAAATAGTTCGCGGCGTTGTGGTAACAAATATCCGCAACCATTTTGCCAACGAGCTTTATGTCGCAGGGCAGTTGACCGTCTTCCATCTCGTTACCTAAGAGATTACACAAAATACGACGGAAGTATTCGTGACGGGTGTAGGACAAGAACGAGCGAGAGTCGGTAAGCATTCCGACAAATCGTGAAATGAGACCTAAGTTCGATAAGGCATTGAGCTGTTGTTCCATTCCGTCTTTCTGATCAAGAAACCACCAACCGCTACCGAACTGAATTTTTCCTGGTGAACTGCCATCTTGAAAATTGCCGATCATGGTGCCCAAGACGTGATTTTCTTTGGGATTAATATTATAGAGAATGGTTTTGGCTAAGCGATTATCCGTGTCTAATCGATCCAAAAATGCAGCCAATGGCTTGGCATAATTCGCATCGCCGATGGAATCGAAACCCGTGTCGGGTCCCAGGGTGCGGAACATACGCGAACTATTATTACGAATAGGACCAAGATGAAATTGCTGCACCCATCCCTTCGCATGGTCCATTAATGCGCCTTCGTATAACATCGCCGCTTTAAAGCGCTCTTGCTCTTGTTCATCCAGCGCTGAGCCACCGCGAATACGAGTAAAAGCGCTGCGTATTTGCCGCTCGGTATAGTTCGCTGCGGGAATAGTTTCTAATCCATGATCCGACAAGCGACAAC
>CANETI010000251.1 GCA_947440715.1 Planctomycetota bacterium
CCATCATCGTCGCGACACTTACCACCGTTGCGATGTTCATACCCGCTCTGATTGCTGATAATGATATAGGGCGGCTCTTATTAGTCGGTATTGGAGTTCCTATTGCATGGAGTTTAATCGCGAGCCTAGTCGTGGCGTTGGTGTTGGTTCCCATGGCCTTTTCTTGGATCTATCCAAAAGGCCTTAATCCCAAAGGCCGTAGCCAAAATAAAAAAATCGTCGCTGACGGCCGTGGACATGTGCGGTGGCTGCGTGCGGTAGAAATAAAATACGGGCGCATCCTGGCTTACATACTGCTGCGTCCAGCATTGGGACTATCTTTAACGCTCATGCTCGTAGGCACTGGGATTGCGGCACTGATCCTGTTAGAGCGACCAGAAACACGACAATTTAATGAGGAACGGTCTTTCGATATTAGTATGTTTGCAAATCCAAAAATCTCCTTAAATGATATTGCTGCCCAGGTCAAGGTCTGGAATAAAACCTTGGAACCATTACGCGAGAAACTCGGGATTATTTGCGTCATGGCGAACATTTCCCGCAATTACGGCAATCTTGAAATTCATTTACAACCGATCGATCCCTTACAGCGCAGTAGTGATGAAATCAAAGAAGCCGTACTCATAGCACTTACCTCAACCCCCGATATTGCGCTACAGGAACATCATCAGTGGGCTTCGTTCGCCGCCGATTTTTCCAAACGCAAAGCCGAAAAAGAAAAAGCCGAAAAAGAAAAAGCCGCGGAGCTTGAGAAAAAAGAATTAGAAAAGAAAGAGCTTGAGAAAAAAGAACTTGAACCTGGCGCTGTGAAAATTACCGATCATAAAAAATCGGACGCTTCAGAAACATCTGGCAAAAAAAAGGATGGAACTCCAGACGCCTCAGAAAAAGGACCGGATCTGCGCCTCAGTTCTATCAACCTTACTTTAAGCGCACCTCAACCGGCGGCGTTGGCACTCGCCGGACAACGCTTGATGACTGTCATTCAAGCCGAAGGCGGCGCACCGCGTAAAGAAGAAGCAAAACAAGAACGCAAACGTGGGCGAAATGATCGATCCGATCAAGGCACCATCACCCTACGACTAACCCGCGGTGCGGAAGAACAAGGTTGGCAAGCGAATAACATTACTCAGCAAATGGTGCGCTTTACCGGCGGCGAACGTAGCGTCGAAATGCCTGGAGGTTGGTTTCTTGGTTATGGTCGCAACAAGGATGCCGATCGTTCTCTGACCACCCTCTTAGAAACCGTGGTTTATCAGCCGCCAACGACTTCGTCACTGAAACCAGCACCAAAACCACCAGCGCCAAAACCAATGGCCGCACCGTCAGCGACGTCAGCGATCTTATTTCCAAACGCCAGCAGTACCATCAACGCGAAGCCAGCAGTTGCGAATTCGACTCCGACTATCGTCAGCGCGCCCTTATTACGGTTGGTTGAATCATCGAGCGCCAAATCTACCCAATCGATTAATCGCAAAAACGGTTTATCAACCAGTTCACTCAGTGCCACCGTACTCATGAGCGAACAACAACGCATCATGAATGACCTGCCCACGATCATCGCACGGGCAAATATTCCAAATGGAGTCGTCGTTAAGCCACAAACATCTAATAACGACATGCAGGACAGCATGCGTTGGCTATTAATCGCATGTCTGCTCGCCTGCGCCATTATCTACCTTTTAATGTGTATCCTTTACGAATCGCTCCTCGCTCCGCTTACGATGATTACCACCGTTCCGGCTGGCATTGTTAGCGTTTTAGGCATCTATGCCATTGCCGGTCTACCAATGGATCCCATGGTTATGCTCGGATTATTTTTACTGGTCGGCATCGTCATAAACCACGGCGTCGTGCTCGTTGATCGCATGGCGGTCACCGTGCCGATGCACCGCCTCACAAATCGCTCCTCGCATCGCACCGTGCATTTGGCCATCGCGGCATCCGCGAGACGACGTTTTACTCCGGTTTTATTGACGAGTTTAACCACCATCGCGGCAGCGGTTCCCATGGCCTTCAGTCACGGGCGTATTTTAGGCTCTCCCATCGATAGCCTTGGCCTGTCGCTTGGCATTGGATTAACTGCCGCCACGGTATTTACCCTCGGTGTCGTACCGATTGTTTATCAATGGCTCGCGTTGACCCGCACCGGAACCATCACTCTTTTTAGCGGTAAAAAATCATGAACCGAATTCTCGTTATGAGCCTCTGCGCGCTAGCGCACGGTTGGGCTGTCGATCCAGTACTAAATCCAACGCCTGCGCCAACGGTTCCAGCGCCAGCAGCGCCAGCAGCGCCAGCAGCGCCAACACCAACAACGCAAGACAACCAAGATTGGATGCTTCCATTATTACGAGCTGGAAAAACCGTCATGAGCGGAAAACCAGAGGTCGCCACCGTCGTCATCGGCCAACAAAGCACCCGATTATCGACCCGCGTCGCTGAATCGAGTTGGAATCCGCGGGTTTCGGTATCACCCAGCGTCAGTGAAAATCGTAGCGAATCCAACAGCGTCATTGATGGTCCAGGAATTATTAAAACCCAATCCGGATCAACGTCAGTGAATCTTTCAAAGCCCTTTGCTACCGGAACCTCGGTCAGCGTCGGTGGCTCCAGCTCGGCTTCGCGCAGCAATGGTGCCGGAGTTATTAGTGACGAATTTTATAGCAGCTCGATCAATCTCGCGATCTCACAAAGTTTGTTACGCGGGGGTAATCGCACGGTCAATATGAATGGGATTTTAGACGCTCACGATGCCGAAGCCAACAGCCGCGATCAATATGATTCTGCTCTGGAATCTCAGTATAATGATTTAATTAGCCGTTGGATGGATTTAGCTTTATCACAAGCCTCTATCGAACAATTGAACCGCGATGTCAGCGTCGCAAGAGATAATTTACGCCAATATGAAGAACGTTTAAAAATCGGATTGAGTCGTGAACTCGATGTTCAAAGTTTACGCCGTGGTGTGGCCGATCAGGAAGTACAACTCGCCAAAGCCGAACGTGCGTATGCGGCCGACCAACGACAAATGCAACTCTATTGGCCAGATTTACAATTACCTGATAGAAAAGAAGTACTGAAAGATGTGCAGCCGACGATTCCCGATGAGATCAGTTTTGCCAACACCCGCCTTGGTCAATCAACCTTACGTGATTTAGCTACCTCCGCGCGGCGTGTCGCGGTATCACGCGATGGTTCCTTTGATGATTTAAGTGCCGAAGGTTCCGTAGGGAAATATGGCACCGATGGAGATTTAGGTGGTTCATGGCAACGATTGGAAAATCGCGAAGCGTTTGATTGGCGCTTTGGGCTGAGTTATTCCCACGTGTTTGGGACCGAGGCGAATCGCGTGGGTTACCAACAATCATTGCTCGCCCTTGATCAGGCCCAATTACAGGCGCGTATTGCGCAACGTGATTGGCATGCGCGCTCACTCTTATTACGTGACGCTTTTGCTGACGCTCTCGCCCGCGTTTTAGAACAAGATCGACTCGTCACCGTTGAGCGTAATGAATTAATTCTTGCTACTGCCCAGGTTGAAGCCGGTCGCACCACCACCCGCGATTTAGTTGATGCACAACAACGTGTGAGCAACGCCGTGCTAGCATTATACCGCGCCAATTTGGATGTCCTGCGTTCTGATTTACAATTACGTCTGCATGAAAACCGCCTACTGAGTTTGCTACCATGACCTTAAATCGCACCTATTCTTTTACTTTACTGATCATCATCGCCATCGCATTCATCACCGCCTGCGGCAAGAATGAAGACGAAGACGATGAGAAAGAGCGCGTTGCGCGCGGTGAACGTATTCGCATTCCTGTGCGCACCATGATCGCCAGCAGTGGCACCGTAGTCGAATCACTTTCCGTTCAAGGTCGCCTTGAAGTCTGGCGTCATGAAATTTTAAGCACGCCCGTTGCCGGTATAATCCGCGAGTTTCCTTCCCTTCCAGATCAACTTATCGAACAGGGAAGTGTTATTCTAAAATTAGATCCGCCGCTGAACGAAGCCGAAGAGATTGCCAAAGCAACCATTAAACTCGAACGCTTAACGCGGGCCTTAGAGCGTTTAGAATACCTCAAAATAAATGCGCCGGTCACCGTCAGCGCCAACGATATCGAATTGGCCCGCGATGCCGCTGGCGATTCCAAACGCGAATTATCACTGCTCACTGAACGGGCAGGGAAACGGACGATTATCGCGCCATTTACTGGAGTATTAGTCAAATTCCAAGGAGTCATTGGCGACAGTATAACTGAAGGCAGTAAATTTGCTGAATTGCTTGACGTCAGCCGTTATCGCATTCGTTTGGAATTACCTGAAACTAGTTTACGTCGCTTGCATTTAGAACAGCCCGTGGAAGTACAAGCCCTCATTGATGACACCAAAGCGGTTGGCACGGTCGCCAGCATTCCCGCTTCTATTGATCCAGAAAAGGGAACTGGACAGGTCGTTATCGATACGCGCATGCCACCAGCATCATGGCGCCCAGGTGGTTTCTCGACCGCTCGATTAGTGCTGCAATCAACCACCGGCCCAGTCGTCGTCCCGCGTGAAAAAGTGTTC
>CANETI010000252.1 GCA_947440715.1 Planctomycetota bacterium
ACTCCGTCGTGACGGTTATATGTAGGACTTGAAGTTCGGAAGTCCGGGAGTCCGGAAGTCTTTTAACAACTCGATCTGCATTGATTAACTACGATGACAACACCAGCAAAAACCACTTCCGCTCCTAGCTCTGGCAGATTACACGACCCTTCGGTCCAATCGCGTGAGCAAATGAATATTGTCATCGTCGGCCACGTCGATCATGGCAAATCCACCTTGGTCGGTCGTTTATTAGCCGATACCAATACGCTGCCGCAGGGAAAATTAGATGCGGTAAGAAAAGAATGTGAACGCACGGGGAAACCCTTTGAATACGCTTTTTTGCTCGACGCTCTCAGCGATGAGCAAGACCAAGGTATCACCATTGATACCGCTCGTTGTTTCTTCAAAACGGCTAAGCGCGATTACATTATTATTGATGCGCCTGGTCATATTGAGTTTCTCAAAAATATGATCTCCGGTGCGGCGCGCGCTGAGGCTGCCGTGCTCATGATCGACGCCAAAGAAGGCGTACGCGAAAACTCGCGTCGTCACGGTTACATCTTGGGCATGCTTGGCATCAAACAGGTCACCGTTTGCGTTAATAAGATGGACCTCGTTGGCTACAGCCAAGACGTATTCAATCGCATTGAAAAAGAATATCGCGAATTCCTTGCTGGTATTGGCGCGGTTAGCCCGAAGCAATTTGTACCGATCGCAGCCCTCACTGGTGAAAATCTAACCTTGCCCAGCAACAATATGCCGTGGTATAAAGGGGCCTCCATTTTATCGCTGTTGGATACCTTTACCAAGCAGCCACCTAAAGTTGCGCAACCATTACGCATGCCAGTCCAGGCGATTTACAAATTCACCAATCACGGCGATGACCGCCGCATTATTTCAGGACGTATTGATACGGGATCACTGAAAGTTGGCGATGAAGTGGTCTTCAGTCCGTCAAATAAAACCGTACAAATCAGATCCATCGAAAGCTTCAATACCGAAACGCGTAATGAAATTAGCGCGGGCTGGTCTACCGGCGTAACCTTATCACAAGAAATTTACATCACGCGCGGCGAAGTGATGAGTCGCAAAGATCATCCTCCCTTGGTTGGCACTCGCTTCCGTGCAAATATTATTTGGCTTGGTCGCAAAGCGATGCAACAAGGCCGTGACTATAAACTGAAATTACACACCGCTGCTCACCCAGTTCGCATCCATAAATTGCTTAAAGTTTTAGATGCGAGCGAACTCAATACCGAATTAGTAAAAACCGAGATTGGCCGCCACGATGTGGCGGATGTTATTTTAGAATGTAATCAAGCCGTGGCTTTTGATCTCAGCAGTGAAATGGAAAATACCGGACGTTTCGTTATTGTTGATGGTTACGAAGTCGCCGGTGGCGGCATTATTACAGCTGCCGTTGCAGACGAACAAGATGATTTACGTTCTGAAGCCCGCCTCCGCGATTTCTCCTGGATCCATGGTGGCGTATCACAAGAAGACCGCGCCAAACGCTTTGGTCATCGCCCGGCATTAGTCATGTTTGTTGGTAAACGTGGTGTTGGCAAACACCGCTATGCCCGCGCGGTCGAAAGCGCTTTATTCAATGCCGGTCGCCACACCTATTTCCTCGACGGCACCAATATTTTAATGGGCGTTGATCACGACTTAACCGTCGAATCAACCCAAGCCGAATTAGTTCGTCGCTTCGGCGAAGTCGCTTATTTGTTATTGACCAGCGGCGTAATTATGGTCTCTACCACCAACGCCATTGGCCTTGCCGACCACAACGCCGTGCAAGCGCTTATTGGCGATATGCCGTCGTTCGTCGTCGATATTGATCCCGCTGGTAATTCCACCATGCCGTGCGATTTGCGTATTCGTGGTACGGAAGCCGAATCCGACGTGATCAGTAAAGTCACCGACTTACTGCGTGAAAAATTTGTAATTAAAGAATAATTTAATTAAACTGCGTTTCTGAATATAAAAAAAACACCCTGCGGAAATCCGCAGGGTGTTTTACTAGCAAGCTTACAACTAGCTTATTGCTGCAATGAAGCGCCTTCTTTTTTCCAGCCGGATAAACCGCCGGTGTAGTGCTTCACATTGGTGTAACCTAAAGCCGCAACTGCTTTCGCTGCTGACTTCCAGGCTGGGCATTGTGGGCTGCCGCAATACGCAACGACCAGGGCATTTTTATCTGCGGGTAATTTGCTGGCCAAGTCCTTATTATTGGCTTGGAAATCAATGGCGCTTGGGATGTGACCAGCTTTGTACGAATCGGTGCCGTTGACGTCGATGACGACGACAGCTTTGGATTCAATCGCGGCCTTCAGGTCGGCGTGATTGATGTCGCCGAATGCGCCGTCAGCGGCGAATGCGACGCTGCTCATGGCGAACAACAGGGCGAAGAGTGCGGTTTTCATAGAGACTGTTCCTTGTTAGGAGGTGAGGTTATTGGAGGTCACTTCCATACGGAGTGTTCCAAGTTGAGTGAGAAGAGCATAAATGCGTACCCCGATGTTATGCAAGAAGTTCAGGGCAATCCTGCCGCAGGCGTCTGGCCCTCAGAAACCGCACGCGCACTGACAAGCGTTGCTGTAACTCTTATTGTTACAGGGTCATACGACATCCAAACGGGACCAAGAAGACCGACAGACATATCTACCGGAATCCCTGATTCCATAGTCGTGCGCAAATTCACATAAGCAGTTAATTCAGTCTCTGGTTGCAGTGCCTGCAATAATGGCCCTGGGCCACGAAGCGTCAAAACCACCTGTGGCTGACTGAGTTCTATCGAGAATCTGGTGTAAAAATCACGCGGCGCTAATAGTCGAACCGGCACCGCCACTTCGCGTTGGGCGGTATTTCCGGGTGAAAATGTAATGGTTGCGGTAACGGTATCGATTACCTCTAAATGAGTATCTTGCGCGACTAATTTTATTTTTTCAGTTCGTGTTTTATGCAATGCTGGGTCTACATCACTAAAAGTTATCGGCTGATAAGTGACTTTTTGATTCCTTGCCAGCATCGCTTCAAATTGTTCACGCGTTGAACGCACACGCACGCGAGTTGGCTCTAACGCCAGTGTTGCATTAATGCCCTTGGGGACCCCTTGCAATTGAGGGATTTCCACCGGCAAATATTCTTCCGTAATTAATGCCAATTCCACGCGCACATCACGAACCGTATCAGGATTAATGCGCTCTATACGAATATCGTCATTCAGTCCCAGCATTCCGTTGGTGATAGAAAATCTCTGATATCCACGTTGCGTTGCATCGGATTCCAATTGCAAACGTGGGGTAATCGTGGTGCGTAGCGCACCCGCTTGATTAACTGGCACACTGACCCGTACCGTAAATGCGTCCGGCTGAATTGACGAAATGCGATAACTATCTGGCACACGTTGAATCGCGTCATTTGTAAATTGCACGATGATTAATCGTTCGACGCGTACTTGGCCATTGGTGTACGACCATAAGGCAATAGCAATGAGCAACGCGCCCAGTTTAATCATCCAATTATTGGTGAAGAAGGCGATCATTTTTTGACCTCCTTTTCGTTCTCATTCGGTGGCATAGGCGAAAGGCGTTCGGTACGTTGACCGCGGCGACCACCTGCGCGGAATTCACGCGTCAAAATTAATTCAACATCTTGTCGCGTCAGATCCGTCGTAAATTGTCCGCGATCCGACATGCTTATGATTCCGGTTTCTTCGCTAATCATCAGCACTAAGGCATCGGTATCTTCGCTAATGCCTATTCCCGCTCGGTGCCGTGTGCCGGATAATCCGCGATATTCAGGATTATTGGTTAATGGCAGAATAACCCCAGCCGCTGCTATACGACCGCCACGAATAATCATCGCGCCATCATGCAACGGTGTATCTTTCCAGAAAATGGTGGTCAACACTTTGGTGGTAATTTCACAGTCCAGTTGACTTGAGGTAACATAATCATCCAAGCGATCATTACGCTCAAAGACAATTAATGCACCAATACGACGTGTTGCCATATAACTGATCGCTTCACCCAGGTGGCCAATAACCGCCGCGTTACTACTTAAATCCTGATTGGGGAAAATTCCTCCCATCCGAGTAAATAGGCGGCGTAATTCCGGCTGAAAAACGACGGCAACGACTAAGGTACTGATACCAATACCGGCTTGTAATAACCAAGTAATAGCATGCAGCTGCATCGCCCGCGCGCCCATCCAGGCGATCACGACCATGGCTAAAATAACCGTAACGCCGCGCAGCTTACCGCCGGCACTGATGCGTTCGAGTGCCCGCAGTAAATAATAACTGACCACCGTGATGATCAGAATTTCGAGTCCCGAGCGCAGGTAATAAATGATATCGGCGGAATCAAAGTTCATGCGCACCCCCCTGTAGGGCGTGATGCAAACGAACCGCCGCGACGGCACCAGGGACATCATGGACTCGCAATAACGCACACGATCCGGCCAACATACCATGTAGTACGTGGCTAGCCGTGTCCCGCTCTGCAGCCAGCAATTGAATCCCTGTCTGTTTAATTGAACCAATGATCTTTGCGATAAATGATTTACGACTGAGACCAAGCACG
>CANETI010000253.1 GCA_947440715.1 Planctomycetota bacterium
GACGACGCCAGTTGTTTAAATTTAAATAAGAGCGCTACGCCCAGGCTGTACGGCGTGAAACCGTCGTTATTGGTGGATCGCTTTACTTTTTCCGCAACGATCAAGCCAGGTGGATGGAATTTATTAGACGGCACGCTGGATGGCGCCATTCCCGCGATTGGAGATGAAAACACCACGATGTGGTCGTTAGGCATGGCGGTTGGCGATCAGTTGACGTATACCGATGAAATCGGACAGACATTTAAAATAGTGTTAGTCGGTACGGTTGCCCATTCATTGTTACAGGGCGGATTATTTATCTCAGAAGCGCATTTTATTCAACGCTTCCCATCGCAGGGTGGTCATGGTTTGTGGTTAATTGATACGTCAGCAGCGCAAGTCGATGCGGTACGCACCGAACTGAATCGTGCGTTAGCTGATTACGGGGTGAATACGACTTCCGCCGTTGAGCGCTTAGCGGCTTATTTAGCGGTGGAGCGGACTTACTTAGATATATTCCTGACCCTGGGTGGTTTGGCCCTGCTGATCGGCAGCATTGGCGTTGGCGTGGTGGTGGCGCGCAATGTGGCGGAGCGACGTGGTGAATTGGCGGCCGCACATGCCATTGGTTTTACGCGCGGTCGTTTATTCACGTTGATCGTGGCGGAACACGCCGTGCTGTTAGTGGTTGGTTTAGTGCTTGGCGCGCTGACTGGCTCGTTGGCTGTTTATCCTGCATTGACCTCAGCAGGAACGCCGGTCCCGTGGGTCGACCTTGTCTTTGCTCTGGTTATTATCGTGATCAGTGGCCTCATCGTTATTGCTGGTGCAACCCGTCATGCTTTGATGGGACGTGTCAGTGACGCATTACGGAAGGATTAATATCATGACTCGTTTTTGCTTACTACTCGCTCCACTGTTTTGCCTCACAGCCGCAGATCCCTATAAAGAGGATTTTAACGCGGCGACCGAGGTGCCTAAAACGATTATGGTATTAAATGGCGAATTTAGCATCGCCGACGACGCGGGTAATAAAACCCTGGTCGTGGCAGCAGAACCACTAGATACCTACACCGCTTTATTTGGGCCAGCCACGAAAGACAACATGATGGTGCGTGGCCGGGCAAAGGGCGAATCAAAGGGCCGTCGTTACCCAGTCTACGGATATGGTTTGGGTGGTGTGACGGGAACGGTATTGCGTTTATCCGGCGCAAAAAAATCGTTGGAGCTCGTCAAGAATGAAGAGGCCTTAGGTAGTGTCAGTTTTGCCTTCCCATCGGACAAATGGGTGTGGTTCCATTTACAAATTCGCCCAACCGGAGCCACCTGGATGGTCGAAGGTAAAGCCTGGGTCGAAGGCACCGAAGAGCCGAAAGAATGGATGTTGAGCGTGCCCCTTGATAAAGAGCCAGTGAGCGGTCGCGCATCATGTTGGGCAATTCCTTATGCGGGTTTCCCCGTGGTATTTGACGACGTTGCTGTTGATTCGATTAAATAATAATCGTCGTATGACGACCAACAGGAATAACGAGTGATGACACGGGTGCTGACATCATTATGTACCCTTCGTACGTTGCAGACCTTATGTTGGTTAGCGTTTCTCGGTTACGTGATTTTCAGTGGCCTGGCGACACGCTATGTCATTGGCTGGCAAGTGGGGTTATTATTGGCGTCGTTGGTGGTGCTGGCCCTGGGTTTGGTGCTGCGACAATGGGACAGCCATGGGTGTGATGATGACCACAGCCATGCCCACGAAAAACCAACCTGGAGCGAAACCGGAGTTCATGCTTTACCGTTGGTACTCTTTATGGTTATGGGTCCAACCGTCTTAGGGTCGCATGCCTTGGGTGATGGCGGAATGTTTGATTCTGGATTATTACGCGGATCGGTTGGGGCGCTTGTCACAGACGCAGATGGTTATCGGCGCACCGATTTATTGGCCTTGCGCCATGATCCCTTTCTTGATGGTGGGAAAGTTACTCTCATTGCGCGGCTCGGCGAACTTGCGGAACAAACCACCCGTCGCCGACGCAGTGGCCCTGAGCCAGAACGAAAACCGGTGTTGTTCCGTCATGTTATTTCGTGCTGTGCTGCTGATGGTCGGCCCATTTATACCTGGATCGCGGAACAGACGCCCATCGATTTGCCTTTGGACAGTTGGATCATTATTCATGGCACCGTGGATGTGCGCGAAACCGGTGGTGTCGTTCCCGTAATTCATGTTGAGCGTTGGAAATCAATCCCTGAGCCCAAAGAACCCTATTTAGTGGTCTTGGGTGCGGTGAAGAAGCATGACTAAATTGAGTGTGTGCGTTCTCGTTTCACCCAGTTTCTATGCCGCCCCACTTTTTGCTAAACACACCCTGGTGTTTGTTGGTATGGACTTGCCTGCCACCGAATCCTTTTAGCCCGTCAGGACATCTATGACGCCTTCTATCCGTACCTGTCTTCTGTCTGCTATCTTGTTGCCTTCGGCTTTATTCACAGCAGCAACAGGCAATGCGAGCGATTGGCCAAATTGGCGTGGACCGAATTTAGACGGCGCTGCAAATGAAGAGAATAATTTACCCTCGGCGTTGGATCAAACGACGCAAAGGTGGGAATTGAGTTTACCTGGCCCCAGCGCAAGCACGCCGGTGGTTAAAAATGGTCAGATTTATTTAAGTTCGATTGACACAGAGACGTCTAATTTAATGGCGCTTTGTGTGGATGAAAAAACCGGCAAGGTTTTATGGAAGCAAGTCATTGGCCCGGCCCTGAGCGCCAATAAACGAAATGATTATGCGACGCCCTCAGCGGCAACCGATGGCAAGCATGTGGTTTTTCTTTACGGTAATGGCGAAATTGTTGGTTTTACCACGGAAGGCAAAGAACTGTGGAGGCGTAATCTGCAAACCGAATACGGTAAATTTGTCATCATGTGGTTGTATGGTTCAAGTCCGATCATGCATGGTGGCCGTATTTTCGTGCAGGTATTACAGAACGAAACCAAAGGTCCAAAAGTAGACGGCGCTGCATCTTATCTGTTAGCCTTGGATCCGGTGACGGGAAAAAATATATGGCGCCAGGCACGTCCAACCACCGCTCCGGATGAAGCGGGAGAATCGTATGGGACACCGATTATTTATACCAGTAATGGCCGCGAAGAATTAGCGCTCTTTGGTGGCGATATGGTGACAGCGCATGACCCCGCCACCGGCAAAGAGCTGTGGCGCTGCGATGGCTTTAATGAAAAGATGCAAAAACACTGGCGTAGTATTCCTGGTTCGGTGTTAGTTGATGGCAATGTCGTCTCAATTACGGCACGCGGTGGACAGGTATTTGCGGTAAAGCCAGGTGGCAGCGGTGATGTGACCAAAACGCATGTGGTGTGGAATACCACCGAACTGTCATCGGACGTGTGCATGCCGTTGTTTTATCAGGGGAAAATGTTTGTTTTGAATGGCGATAAGAAAACGATTCGCTGTGCTGACCCCAAGACCGGAAAAGTGTTGTGGCAAGGCGATATTCCCAGCAAAGCTATTATTCGTACCTCACCCAGCGGTGGCGATGGCCGCATTTATATTATGAACGAAAACGGCACGGCTTACGTCTTAGCGACCGATAAGTTTGAAATTCTCGGCACCTATGAGCTTGGCGGTGATGCGACTTATTTGGCTCGTTCAACGGTCGTACTCGCTAATGGCCAAGTATTAGTGAGGACATTTAATCGTTTGATCGCGTTTACCAAGAAATAGAAAGCGTTAATAGAAAACGCAGATTATTTTTTAACCGTCATATTCCTACAGAATGTGGCGGTTATTTTTTACATTGGCATGCTGATTAAATCGGTTTTTGTGGCCCACCAGCAGAATCATCCAGGCCAAAAATCCGCATCCAATCGTCCACTTCAGCGGGACTGAGGGGGCCGCGGATTCCCTCGGTTCGCTGTTGGGCGGTGCGAAAATTTTCTAAAAATCCCCGGGCGTTGGCGGTGGTAGCGCCTAGGGCGCGGGCGCGACGACCAAGATCGTGATCATCGCTGATGACCACTGCGCGTTGTGCGGAATGTTGTTGTAGCCAGCGAATAATGCGGTTGTCGGCTTCGTCATTTCCTGAGTAGTCGATTTGCAGGCCCTGGCGCCGATGAGCACGTTGCTCGCCGTCGGGGCCACCGTCATAAAAGACATGCATATGTGGTTTATCGGCCAGCAATTCTTCTAAAAGATGCCGCGCGTTTTCTGGTTCGTGCATGTGGCGCGAGAGTATAACGTCTTGATGCAATACATTATGCGCATCAATCAAACAATGAACGGGTCCGCGTCGGCTCATACGACCAAGGTCACGAAATGTGACGAGCTGGTGATTCGTGTTCGGTGAGTGCCAAGAAGCTGGTTTCTAAATCGTGTTCGCCTTTGAGTGCTGCCACGGTGCCGCTGGCAATTAATTTACCGTGATCCATGACCGACACGCCATCGCAGACGCCCTCAACGGTGGACAGTGAATGGGTGCTCATCAATACCGACCCACCAGCATCGGCAATTTCACGTAATAATGCCAGCACGATACGAATATGTTTTGGATCGAGGCCAACTAACGGTTCATCAACA
>CANETI010000254.1 GCA_947440715.1 Planctomycetota bacterium
TTATTCATATCGCCCATCGTCGACGGTTAAAACAAATGGATTGGGGTGCGATGCGCTTTTTGCAGACATTACTGCGACAACGTCGTCGTAGTTTGTCGATAGAAAATTTATTGTTATTAATGTTGCGCATTTTGGCGCTGGTATGCTTAGCCTTGGCCTTGATGCGCCCCAATATGAGTTGGACTGGTAGCGGTGGAAGCGGTGATGTTATTATGCGTGGCGGAAAAACGGCAGCCGTCGTGCTGATCGACGATGGTGTTTCAAGTGGTTCTGGCCGCACGGATGTGGCCATCGACGTGGTGAAACAATTGGCGTTATCCTATATTGATACGTTACAGACGGGTGACGAAATCAGCATTATACCGTTATCTCGCATGCGTGGTCCGCCTGCCGATCCCTTGTATGATTTGGATGCGGCGCGCGATTTGGTACGCTCATTGCAGCCGACCGCCGTGGCAAGTGATATTCCGGCATTAGCTGAAGCGGGATTAGCGCAATTAACTCGGCATCTGAATCCAGAGGCCGAAATTGTTTTGGTGAACGATGGACGTGGCGATGGTTTGCGCAGCGATGACCGTTTACGCTGGGATGAATTGCGTCGTCGATTATTAAGTAATCCCGAAGCGGTTATCGGCTCGCGTGCGCGACCGCATGTTATTTTATTAGCTCCTACGGTAGAATCGCCTGATGCGAATGTGTCGGTAAGTGCTTTGTCGATTGATCGCGCGCTGATTGCGGTTGATCGTCCGGTATCGATACAATTGACGATTTCCCATGTTGGTAAACGTGCGGTAAATGGTACCCTCGTTCGTTTATTAGTTAATGGCCGAACGGTTGCTGAACGGTCTTTGGAATTAATCGTCGGCGAGAAAAAATCCGTGTCATTTACGCATACCTTTCATGATCCAGGTAGTTATGTCATTGAAGGTGTGGTTGAAGGTGCACGCGATCCATTAGCGGTAGATGATCGTCGGGCTTTGGCGATTCAGGTAGAACAACATTTACCAGTCTTATTGGTCGAAGGCGACAGCGGCAAAGATTTAGATGGTAGTCTTGGATTAGTCGCAGCGGCACTCGATCCGACCGCCACGGGTAATGATTTATTTAGCGTCACACGCATTCCCATTGGATTGTTAGATGAACGCGCCTTGGCAGGTCATCGCGTTGTGGTGTTGGGTGATATTCCTGCCTTAGATGCGGCAGGTTTGGCAGCGATTGAACATTTTGTTGTGGCTGGCGGCGGCGTATTGGTTGGGCTTGGCCCCAATTCGCAGGTTAATACTATTAACCGTTATTGGGCGCGCGGTGGTGATGGTTTTATGCCAACGTTGCTTAAGGAAATGCGTGAACGCGACCCGGCAATTCGCCCGGTCGTGGCGATGGCGGGACATCAAGCGTTAGTTGCTTTTGGTCCTGATAGTGGCGGCGCTTGGGAAGCGGTAAATGTGCGTCGTCATATTCCGCTTGATAGTGGTTCGATTACTGACCTGACGACTATTATGTCGCTCGACGGTGGCGATCCTATTTTAGTAGAACGCCAACGCGGTCTTGGTCGTGTCGCTTTATGGGCATCTAGTTTAGATGGACAGTGGAACGATTTGCCGCTGCGTCCTGCATTTGTGCCGCTTATTCGTGGATTGATGGCGAGTTTAGGTGGTGTGGTTTTGCCACCGAGAAATTTAGAGCCGTTACAAAGTATTGCTTGGATACCGCCGATGGGAACGGATGAAGGGAATATTACCGCTGAAGGACCAGATGGACAGCCATTAGAATTAACCTCGGGAGCCTGGGAAGGTCACCGAGCGCTTATGAGCAAAGCTTTAATTAAACCAGGTGTCTATCAAATGCGAGTTGGCACCCCGCCATCGGTTATTCGATATGCCGTAGCAATCGCGGGCAGTGAATCGCAGCTTTTGCCATTGGACGTGCAAGAATTAAAAAATGCTTTTGGCGAGGTGAATATCCATCGCGTAGATCGCCCCGCACGTATCGCGGCGTTATTTGCGCAAGGTAGTTTTACCTCCTTGGAATTATCGCGTTGGCTCATTGCTGGTTGTATTCTCTTTTTGTTTGCGGAAACGCTGCTGACTCGACGCATGATCTCGAATGAAAAACGTGCCAGCCAACCAGACGTGGTACGGAGGGCGGCCTAATGTCACCAGAAACGACCACCGCTTTTGAACTCATTGGCTTAGCTTGGTGGCTAGTGGTGCCCATCGCGGCCTTAGCGTGTTGGGGCATGATCCGATTAATGCAGGTTGAAGTATTTCGTTTGCCGGCATTTCCTAAACGTGGATTAACGTGGTTGCGTGGCGCCGCTGTAGTTATTGTTTTGTTGTTTTTATTGGAGCCAACCTGGACGCGCACGGCACTCAATAAACAATTACCGGCAGTGGCGTTGTTAGTCGATCGTTCTGGATCCATGGCGGTTAAAGACGTGCAACAACCATTGGCTAGTCAATTAGATGAGGCGGTTGCTCTCGGCCTGGTCGATGGCGCATTGCGCCCAGACGGTGCCCGTCGTGCGCGTCGTGAATTGACCGCGCTTATCGCCGATTTACCGCAACTCACGGCGGCCTTGGTTTCTGTGCAAGAATCGTGGACCGCCGGACGCCAACCAGCGAATCGTGATCAAGCCGTGCGCTTGGCCGAACGTCACGCAGAACGCGTGACAGAATTATCGCAGGTTATGGCCGGGGATGCGGAAGCCGTAGGATTATTTAAATCGGCGGGCGATGTCCTGATGCGCATTACGGTGACCTTGCAACGTGAACGGCCTGATGCTTCAACGGATCGCCCTGAAATCCTTACCATGGCGTTGAATGATTTAGCAACTCGTGGTCGTACGTTACTTCCGCGTTTAGATGGGGTACAGGAAGCCAGCGATAAGCAATTATTGGCAGGTGGAAATTCGGCGGTACTTGCTGGTTTAGAACAATTGCGTGGCATGTCGCGCTTAGATCGGGTGACTAAAATCGCCTCAGAACGATTGAGTGGTATTTTGTCCGAATTTGGGGAGGTAAGTTGGCATGTGATGGATGACGGTGAATTAACGCCAATTTCGGATCCCACCAAGATCACCGGACAAATAGGACAGGGAGCGACGGATTTTGCTGGTCCATTATCGCATTTGGCGCGTTCCTGGAGCGATCAGCGACATGTGGGTGCCGTTGTTTTGCTCAGCGATGGTCGCCAGACGGCGGGTGTTGATCCCGTACCCGCCATTCGCGCTCTGCAGGCGCGTGGTGCGCTTTTAGCCGGAATCGCGGTTGGCGATCCTGGTCCGATTCGCGATGCTGTCGTTTCAGAAATACAGGCTCCTGCGGAAGTGTTCCGTGGTGAGGCCGTGCGTTTGGACGTGCGTTTACGCATCAGCGGTTACGACGGAACCGAATGGCGTTTAGTGCTTATTCGTAACGGCGAAGAAATGGATCAACGTACGATAAAAGCCAGTGGATCGTGGCAGACGGAACGTTTCGAAATGCCTGATGCCGAAGCTGGTGTACATCATTTCCAGGTACGACTGGAACCGATTAATGCGTCGCAATTTAATATCGTTTCCGGAGGCGGATTACTGCGCGAACAGTGGAGCAATATTCCTGGAGAAGAATTGTCGGCGTTGCAAAATCACACCGCGTATAAAGAAGGTCGTCCAGACTCCCATGAAACGATACCCCAAGCTAATTACACCGACGCGCGTGAACAAACCGGATTTCTGGTCCGTGGTTACGTGGTGCCGCCGATTAGCGGTCCGTATCGTTTTTGGATTAGTGCAGATGATCGTGCTGATTTATTTTTATCGACCAGTTCAGACCCCGAATTAAAACAGAAAATTGCTGAAGTCGTCACCTGGACCGATGCGGGTGTGTATGATAAATTTCAAGCGCAACGTTCAGGAACGATTGTCCTGCAAAAAGGCAAGCCTTATTATATTGAGATCGTGCATAAACAGGGCGTTGGTGGATCGCATATGGCGGTGGGCTGGACGCTACCCGACGGGCGTGTCGAACGACCAATTCCCGGCTCATTTTTTGCGCCTTTTGGCAGTGCTTTGCCATCCGCGACCAAATTAGATGATTTAGCTGAAGCGAGCTTAGCGAATAATCAGGCGGACTGTAGCGTCACGGTAAACGATGACCCATTAAAAGTATTGGTCATCGATCATTCACCTCGGTGGGACAGTCGCTATTTGGTTACCTTATTTGAACGTGATCAACGGGTTCAGGTGGTGCGTCGATATCACACCATTCGCCAACCACAGGGGGAAAATGAATTAGTGCCTCCGACTCAAGCGGCACTTGATGCTTTTGATGTGGTTATTTTAGGCGATTTAGCGCCTGGGGAAATGAGCTCAGACGATCAGCAACGACTTGAACGATTTGTCTCTCGACGCGGGGGGTTCGTTATCGCTATTGCTGGACCGCATGGCATGCCCGCGTCGTATGCGCTGGGTGGTATCGCTAACATTTTGCCGGTGCGCATCGTCGCTGACGCGGGGAAAATTAAACCCGCCACGGTGACGCTCACACCAGTTGGTTTTGACCACCCAA
>CANETI010000255.1 GCA_947440715.1 Planctomycetota bacterium
CACCCCATTCCCCAGAAAACCACGTATCTTCTAAATCGTAGTATTGCGCAATTAATGCCCCGATATCAAAAAAAGGTAAGATCACTAACATCGGTAAAATACCAAAGCGAAGCTGTTGCAACACCATGCCCATGCGTGTCCATGAATGTCCGGTCATCATTCGCACAGCGGGCGTCATCGCCCACCAATGAGCAATTTGCATGACAATCCATGGCGCTAGGGCCAGGGTGAAAAAATGATTGTGGGCCGACCAGCCCATGCCGTAACACAACCATGCGTACCACGTTAAAATAATTCCTTGCGCGCACAGATCCCAACGGCTCAACCACAATCGCTTGCCGCGACGACCTAACACGCGGGCCATGATTTCGCCGACGACTAACCACACGGCAAAACTAATACCAAGGGTACTCAGCAGCAGGGTCCCAGAATTACCTGCCGACGATTGCACCACCGTCCGCGTTGCCGTTTCGGCAATCGTCAGCGCAAACAATAAGGGCAGGAGTCCGAACATGAGCTGGGCACCGTAACAACCAAACGGAGCGGACGAAGCCCCTCCCCCTGGAATGACTTGCCGTCGCTCGCTGCCTCAGCCAGATGAAAATCATTCCCCAATCCAGACTTCCGCCACCGCGAGTCAGTTGCAGACTAAAGACCATGCATCAGGCCGTTGGCACTTTAGATCGACCAGCACCCGCCGCCGCGACGAGCGACTTCGGTACGCTGCGATCGCATGTGCTGATGGCGCATGTGACCAATCGACGGGTATTAGTGCCCAAAATCATTGCGACCGAACTCGACCAATGGGCGACCGAAATGGTAAAAACCGCAGATGGTCCAGCGATCGGTCTTCAAGCCAAAGATATTCCCAACGTGTGGTTCGATTTATTAGGCTGGAGCGGCGTGCCCATCAGCGCAGACGGCCCCCTGCGTTGGGGCGTCGATATTAAAGAAGACAACGTGCCGTTACCAGAATTTCACGGCGCCACCTTAGTTTTACCGCCACCGCCCGTGTTAGCGCAATTAACCAGCTTAGCTTTGAAACCACTGCGCATGTTAGCAACCAGAAATCTCAATGTGCGATTACAAGCCGCGACTGGTTTGCACCTGTTTTTATGGGCAAATCAAGCGGTTATCGTATCGAGTGCGAACGTGCCCCTCGGCGGATTTTTACACGGACCACAACCAGGTACGCGCCATTCGCTCAGCGTGCCGGTTGGTGATTCCCAGGTCTTGCGCTGGTGAACGATGTGACTGAGCGCAAACAGACGCTGCGCCGCCGCATGCGCGCTGATCGCACAGCCCTGTCCGAAATTCACCGCCAAGCCGAAACCACTGCCTGTAACCAAGCGGTCATCACCTATTTAAAAAAAATAAACGCAACAACCGTCGCCAGTTACTTAGCCGCAGGCAGCGAGATCAACCTCGACCAAGTGCACCATTACTGCTGGCAGCTTGGCCAAGCGGTTTATTTACCACGCGTCATCGGTCTCGGAACTTTGAGCTGGCATGCGACCAAACCGCCACTGCGCCTGGTCCACGGCGCCTATGGCATCAGCGAACCTGATACCGCGCACCACCCGCCGCTCACCCTGCCCCCAGATGCCGTGGTTCTAGTCCCAGGCATCGCCTTTGCCGCCGATGGCCACCGCTTAGGCCAAGGCCAAGGATTCTACGACCGCGCACTAGCTCAACATCGCGGACCAGCCATCGGAATCGGCTTTAGCTGCCAACGCGACGACGATCTCCCACGCGAAGAACACGACCGCCGTTTGGATGGCGTGATCCTGGGTGGTGATGTCATGCTCATCTCACCTTGACCATTAGGGCCACCTTTCTAGCCTACGCCCCGCTTCAAAATCAGCTCTACTGGAGACTTGGGAGAGTGGTTTAATCCAGGACATTGCTAATGTCCCGTGGGGGTCAAACCCCACCGGCGGTTCGAATCCGCCAGTCTCCGCCAAAAACACTTTCGCCCGCCAAGTTTTGGCGGGCGAAAGACTTATGCACATCCGTCTAATTTCACGGGGCCGACTGCGTACGAACCAACTCGATTATTATCGTACTGTTATAATAATTCGACGTGGAGACGTCGCCCGAGAGCCGATGCTGCACGTCCGAGAGTTCCGAGCGTCACGGATCCATTGGTGGTGTCGAGCAACCGATCAACCGCCATGCGACTGGTGTGCATGCGCCGAGCAAGTGCGGATTTACTGATATTGCATCGCCTCATTTCATCCTCAATTTGAAGGGCCACTACGCGCTTGAGAGCGGCAGCATTGACCTCATCGAGTACGCCATCGACAGCAAGTAAGTCATCAAGGTTAGAGCCGAGATTCGGATGTTTTTTCTTCATGGTATATTCCTTGTGAAATCGGTGAGGCGACGTTGAGCGGTGTCTAATTCGTGATCAGGTGTCTTGCCACTTTTTTTGACGAATCCGTGCAAAACGATAACTCGTTCATTCCACACGGTGAAGAATAAACGAGCAATGCCATCGGGAATGGTAGAACGCATTTCCCATAGCCCTTTATCCATTTTGCGGACCAATGGCATCCCAAGTGGCCAACGCTGTTGAACTACTTTGAGATCTTCTCCAATAGCACGCCGCTGATCAGCGGTTAGCCCACGTAACCAGTCGCGCGCAGGTTCATTACCTGCTGTGGTCTGGTAAAAGAACACTCCTAATGGTGACATGTTTGGCATAGTATCATTATCGGTACATATGTCCATAACCATCTAACAACGAATCCAGCAGTGCATTTAACGGCAAAGGGAGGCGAGATGCCGTCATCATGATGAACTGTGAATATTTGTTTCTACTTGCGGCAACCTCAACGGACCAACCAAAATGTGCCATTGATGGTTTCTACCTACCTGTCTAGCAACGACTTGCGCCACCAGCTCTACGGTTCGGATATGGTCGGCTCTGGTCCGCCATTTTGTTTTGGGGCTCCTGCCCCACGCCCCGCGACCCTTTGTCGCAGCTTTTTTTCTTCGCTGCGCTACGAAAAAATGATCGGATGGGCTGCGCCCATTTTATCCGATCACCGCTGCTCGGCGGGCGGGTTTGTAATCATTTAGATTTTAGTGAATTATTTTGGGGCGCTGCCCAATGCTATTAAGCTAAGGATTGCATAATAAGCCTTGACTTACCCGTCAAAAAAAATTTCGGGGCTCTATGAGCCTATACGCAGATCCCATTCATGTTTTCCGCCGCTTTACCCATTTAATGCCGCGTCATTGGCAGCGCCGCCGGGGGTCACTTGGCCCGTCGCACGTGGTGCTTAGTCTGATGATGATGAGCGTTCTCGGTTGTCAGGGTTATGAGCGCACCATCACTGAGATGAAAAAGGAATTAGGTGATGCGCTGGGTTGGGATCCACATGCCGATACACCCAGTGCTGCTGCTCTCTGTCAAGCACGGCGTAAATTAAGCACGAAAAATTGCACGGACTTAGTGTCGCAGGTGTATGATTTATGTACCTCAGCACGGACGTGTGCGAGCGTTGGGTATGGTGGTTTTCGTTTATTGGCGTTAGACGGTACGCAACTGGCTTTACCGGCGTACGCCGCCTTTAAAAAACATTTTGGCTGTCCCTCTAACCAAGGTCAAAAAGAATTATCGTGTCCACAAGCCTCCTTGTTGTTGCTCTGGGATGTCGGTGCGAATCAACCAGTCGCATGGGATGTTGGTCCGTATCGCACCGCTGAAAAAACACAGGCAAACCTACTCGCCGAAGTTATTGGTCCCGGCGACCTAGTACTTGGCGATCGTAATTTTCCATCACGCCGGTTTCTGACCCTCGCGTATCACCGGAAAGCCCATGTGTTAATGCGGGCTCGCACCGATCAGATGGCCTTACATGCCTTTGCTGATTTTTTCGCCTCTGGCGAGAACGATAAAATAGTCGAAATAGAATCACGCAATGAACACGGACGAATCGATCCAGCGATGCCAACCATACGCATTCGCTTGATCCGGTCGCGACGCGATGGGAGTGCTGATCATGTGTATGTCACCACGTTGTGTGACCAAGACCAGCATCCGGCTGCTGCATTGATTGAATTATACCATCATCGGTGGCGCATCGAAACCGCGTTTCGTGAACTTAAACTCTGGCATGGACTCGAACGATTTCATGCACGTCATGTTGCTGGCATTGCCCAAGAAATTGCCGCCATGATGATTTTTCAATTACTCGCCAGTGAATTGGCGGCACAAGTAAAGATGCAGCATATAGCGAAAGAAGATCACGAAAACCAGTGTAAAAAGAACAATAACACTACCGAGTCAGCTGTCAGCGTCGACACCATACGCTTTAATCGTCGAATTGTCGCTGACTGTACGATTAGTTTAATTAAAGCGGCGGCAGCGAATAGAAATATAAAAGAAGCGTTTGATGATGCGATGCAGCGCATTTGGCGCTATAAACAAAAAGTACGGCCAGGACGATCATTCACCAGAATACGAAAGTCAGCGCAACGAGGGTGGAGAAATGAATCGAATAAGAAAAAAACGTGAATCTTAGCTTAATAGCATTAGGC
>CANETI010000256.1 GCA_947440715.1 Planctomycetota bacterium
GTCCGTCGGATCACTTCCACTTGGCATTTCACCCATATTTTCACCGACGGTTACGCCGAACCCGCTGAGATAAGGGTAAGTTTGAAACAGTGCTTTGGTAGACGCTCGAATGTAGTCTTTGGTTTTTTGATTCCCAATTTCTTCTGTCAGTCCTTGTGCACTCATCTCAGCTTTATTCAGCTCCCCGCGCAGGAAAATATTCCAGGTCATGAGGTAAATGTTAAACCCGCGATCGTTGCCATATTTCATCACGTCCTTCCAAAATTGAATCTTTTCGTCGATGGTCCAACTTTTTTTCGTAATTGGATTTAAGATTTCTTCTTCCGTATCATAAACACCCTGCTTGAAGCCGATCACTTTCTTCAGAGCCATATCAGGGAAACCTGCTGGTGTCTTGATCAATGACGTAAATGGGTGATTCGACCACAGCGACAGCGCATTATAACGATGACGAGCCATTTCATCGAACCAGGTTTTCCAAAAGTTCATGTCCCACACTAAACGAACGGCTTCTTGATGTGCCGTGCCTTCGAAATCGTTGAAGTACGTCTGTGAACGTTCATCCCACGGAATATTAAATTTTATCCCGCGTTGTTTTAGCTTCGGTGACTCATCTTCATGGTAAGATTTCGCTAGATTGCCGAAGTTAATATTTTCCGCGATTTGCAAACCGCCATACATCGCGCCGTTAGCGTCGCCGCCGATGGCCCAATAGCTGAGCCCTGGGGCAGTGGTCGTGCGCATGGCATAGGCTTGTTCGCCCAAAATGCCCGCGTTGATACTTCCGCCTTGCGTTGTCAGCAGGGCAATAGCGGAATTATCGCTTTTTCTAGCAATAATTATTTTTTTTCCTGTAACGCCAGCATTGAGCTCGGCTAAGGTTTTTTCTACGACCGTGTGACCATTCCCTTCCAGTGCTTTTTTAATGTCGCCTGCGGCGAATGCGATTTGCGGTACGGTTTTATCGCAAAAGACACTGACCGACTCGCACCATGCCGTGCTCGACGCACAGCATAGCACCATGAAAGCAAGAAGCCGAGCTGAGCGGGTCTTGGTTAGGTGATTATTTTTCGCGTTCATAGAAATGATACTCCGATGGTTAGTTGTCGTAGAAATGACGGGCCAAGACGCGGTTAAATTATTCATAAACCATTTTCCATGTTATTTTTAATGGTTTTAGCGCGTCAGAATCGACCGCTCTCAAGACGCCAAAACCTGGGCCAAAGTTCTGAAATCCGCTGTCGCTTAGGTTGTTGTTCGCGTCGTTCATAGTGATCGTCCCTCACTTGAAATTCATTTGATCACCGCCAATTGGCCGCAGTACTTTTCTGTCCGATGTGACGTGAGTGATGCGCTGAAAAATCATTCAGATATGATAAAGTCGGGTTCTATTTGGCCTAAACAGACAGCCGTCATTTCCGGCCATGACCATTAGGACGCAGAGATTGCAGGAGAAGAAGATTAAAACTATCCCCGTGCTATCCCCGCGTCCTCGTGAACGGACTTCGCTCAGCGACGTCGAACAGGACCATCTCATCGGGAATTGGTCTTGGGATAAAGCAATAAATTAGGCTCAATCGGTCGCTATGGCCGCTCTAACAATAATGCCGATCAGTAATCATCAACGCAGTGAAAACGCGGTTCAGTTTTATTATGGTTTTGGTGCAGAATTTGGCTCAAACGACTCAGCAATTAATTCGAGCTCAAACAGCATGTCTGAACTGTAAGCATCTGTTTGGTGTATCTGAACGGTAAGACAATTAACTCCCACACGTAGTGCCTCACTCGGAAATATTAGCGTATGAACCGAATTATTATAATCACCGACCTCTTCGAGAGCAGGTGTGCTGGAACTAATGGGACCCGTTGGCATGCCATCACGACCAAGCTCAATACCATTGAGATAAAGCACGGCACCATTATCACGCCTAAGATGGGCGACCAATCGACGTAGGCCAGAAATCGATGATAGCGTGAATTCATGGCGAAAATATGTCACGAGCGGAACGCGCTGCTGAATAAACTGTTTCCCAATAATGGTGGCGTAAGTTTTTTCCCGATTGGGCGCTTCCGGATTATAGCCAAGGGGAGCTTTACCATGCCCCCAATTTTTTTCGTCAAAGCCAGAAATCTGCCAGCCTTTTGACAGGGCAACTCCGTCATCGCGATACGACCAGGTCGCATCGGACGGTATCAGTATTTGGCGTTGATGAGATGCTTGTCGACCACCTGCTTTAACCAGCTCATTAATGCCTGCGGAAATAAACTGAACGACACCTTCGTCGACCGTTAAAAGAGTGCGTTCTGGCTCCGCAATGACGCGGAACTGTGTGCCTACAACCACTAATTCAGCACTCGGAGTGATTATGCGAAACGGCTTTCCCTGCGGCTGGCGAGCCACCTGAGCGTCGATGACACCACGAGTGAGCCGAACCTGCTTTTCATTATCCTCGGATAAAGACAGGGATGAATCTGGCTTGAGCTGAAATCGCGAGCCATCAGCATAACATAAAACAGCGTTAGAACCAGCAATGAAATGCGCTCCTGGGGTCAGCGCATTCGGAGAAACTAGACCATTACCTTGCAACACCGTGGCCTGGCCTTCGAGCCACACGGTAGGCGCAATCGGTTTATCAGAAGAGGGCGACAAACTGAAGAGAACCACCATCACCACGGTTAATAACAGTAAACTGCCCGCCGCAAAAAATCGCAGGGAATTGCGCGGATGATGGCTGCTATTCCGCCCCGATGCTTTTGTGCGGCCCGATACTTTGGTTAATCGTTGTGAACCGGCATGTTTTCTTGGACCGCTGCTATTGCTCGGACTACGGTGCTGAGAGGGGTTGCTGTCTTGCACGCGACGTGCAGTTTCGATGGGCAATACAACTTGTTCTTTGGACGTCGCATGTTCAAGGAGGATACGATGGAGATCGAAATAGACCGCAGCGCGCCGCGCAGCAACGGGGTCGGATGCCAATAGCTGATCCAGCTCGCTTGCCATGGTGGGAGTAATTAAACCATCACACCAAGATTCTAGTAAATCATTCAAACGATCGGACGAATTCATCAGATCGGTTCCGTTCGACCCGTGCAATCGATCAGGACCTGACGTATGCGGCCTAATTTTTTATTAATCGCATTGACTGAGCTTTTATGCAATTCAGCCATTTTGTTTAAATCAAAATTTTGTTGATAACGTTGGTCGAGTAACTGGTGCGCTTGCTGGCCAAGCCGTTCCATACAATCCGCTAACACCGTGCGCCGTTCACGTAATTCGTCCTCAAGTTGCCCATAAGCCACGGCCAGTGCGGCTTCTGCTTCCGGGCTAAATCGACGACGATTAATAGCGCTCTTCGTTCGCCAACGGGCGATATGATTTTTAGCAATTCCGAAGGCCCAGGCGATAAATGGACGTGTCTGATCATAGTGTTCATATTCGCGCCACAGCGTCAGACTCAACTCCTGCATCACATCGTCAGCATCAGCGCTATAGCCAACCAGCGTCTGAATGTACGAGCGCAAGGACCCTTGTGAGGCAACGAACTGGGCAACAAATTGCTCCTGTGCTTTTTCCATGCATCGCCCCTTCCTTATCTCTTCCCTCAAAAGCATCTGCTTGGCCGAGGAAGTTCAGGGGGCTTATTTCGTGAGAGTGACACACGGATCAAAGGACGATGAGCCAACTTTTTACACCGACCTAATCCGATCACCACCATTAACATACCGTAAAAAGGTACGGAACAGTCGTGAGGTCTGTCATCGGTGACATATTAACAGGCGGTCGGCGCAGTAATTCAGTCAATTTCGCCAACATTTATAGTCCGCCGTTGTGAAGCTCAAGCCAACAACGCAGCAATGACTACGCATTGAGGGAATATTAATTTCGCTCAGGCTCAATGTGTAGTTTATGATGTCATAACTGAAGACAGCCGAAAACTAATTATGTTCTATACGTGTCCGTTGCGTAAATTTCATCAAGGCAAATAGCGCCATAAATAAACTCGACGATAATCCACCTAATCCGCAGCCGCCTCCTCCGCCACCACCGTCGCTAACTGGTGGTGTGCCACCGCCGGTAGGGGCGACCGTGATCGACATGGGATTGCTGGGTGGAGATGTGCCACCAACATTTTCTGCTGTAATGGTAATGGTGTGCGAGCCGGCGGATATACCAGTTAAGGTATATGTCCATTTTCCATCTGAACCGGCGGTGACAGTGCCGACTTCAGTACCATCAACAAAAACATGCACGATTGCTCCGGCGGTGGTCGTACCCGATAGGGTTGGCGTTGCGGTTCCATCCCCGGTTGCGGATGGTGCTGCTGGTTTGGCTGGGGCCGTTGGGCCGCTGCCAGTGGCAACGACGGTTATGGACACGTCATCATAAGCAGACAGAGTTCCGTCACTGGCGGTCAAGCGTAGGACATACGTACCAACAACTGAAAACATCGCGGTGGTCGATTTCACATTTGCATTGGCAAAAGTGACCGTGCCCGAGCCACTAATTTTTGACCACGTGGTCGTCAGTGTTGAACCGTTGGGTAA
>CANETI010000257.1 GCA_947440715.1 Planctomycetota bacterium
AAACGAATCTTAGGCGTCGCCGACCTGGGCGTTTCGGTCGCTGAATTACAATCGCGACTGACGCTGCATTTAGCCGAATTTGAAGCGGATGTCGAACGCGCTGGTCCCAATTTGGATGGCATCGTCGTCGGCAAAGTGCTGACTTGTGTGCAACATCCTGGAGCAGATCGCCTGCGCTGTACCACGGTTGATATCGGCAGCGGCACGCCCGTGGCCATCGTTTGCGGCGCGCCCAATGTCGCGGTCGGGCAAACCGTCGCGGTCGCCACTATCGGCACCCAATTAACCATGCCGGGTAAAGATGGACAGCCACAAACGATTACGATTAAAGCCTCCAAGCTGCGTGGTGAACCCAGCGAAGGTATGATTTGCGCCGAAGATGAAATCGGTTTGGGTAAAAGTCATGACGGCATCATGGTGTTGGACGATAAATTCCGTCCAGGTTTACCATTAGCCGATGCGCTGAATGTCGGCGACACCGTGCTGCTGATCGAAAATCACGCCATCACCCATCGTCCAGATTTATGGGGTCAATGGGGATGGGCGCGTGAGGTCGCTGCTATTCTTGGTTTTCCGCCCCCTGTCGTTCCAGATATTGCTTGGACCACCTTGGGAAGTGATTGGTCAGTGGCCATTAAGAGCGATGGTTGTTCGACGTATTGCGGCGCTGTGGTTTCTAGCGTCGTCAACCAAGCCTCACCCGAATGGATGCAAACGTTGTTACTCAGTATGGGCGTGCGACCACTTGGCTTATTAGTTGATATCACTAATTATGTCATGCTGGAATTAGGCGAACCCATGCACGCCTTTGATCGGCGTGAAATTGCTGGCACAACGATTACCGTGCGTAATGCCGCAGATAGCGAAGCCTTTACGACGTTGGATGGCAAGCAACATCAGCTAAATCCGTCGGATATGGTTATCGCCGATGAAAAACGTGCGCTGGCATTAGCCGGCATTATGGGCGGCGCGGGCAGCATGGTGCGCGATGACACCACCACGATTGTTTTGGAAGCAGCCACCTTTCATCCCGCACGCATTCGCCGCACGCGCCAACGCACCGGCGTGGCCACGGATAGCTCGGCACGTTTTGAGAAAGGCATGTATCCAGAATTAGCACCTGCCGCGATTAATCGCGCCATTCAATTACTCCGCGAATGTATTCCAAATTGCCAAGTCACGCATCGTTTTCATGCCGGTGTGGTGAGCGCACCAGCGGTCACGGTCACGTTGCCAGCTGGTGATTTGCAACGTATTACCAGCCTGACGCTGAATAAGACTGAACAACAAATATTACTTGAACGCCTGGGTTTTATGGTTGCTGGTGAACAAATCACCGCGCCGTGGTGGCGACGCAAAGACGTTAACTGCGCCGCCGATGTGGTTGAAGAAATTGCGCGCTTGCACGGCTATCACCACATCACTCCGCAAACCCCACGACTGCCAGCGGCAACGCCGACGGTTAATATTTTACGCCAAGCCGAACACCGCGTGCGCCGTACGTTATCTGGCAGCGGTTGGGATGAAGTTGCCACTTATGCGTTCACTTCGGAACAATGGGCTGAGGCACTCGGTTGGAATAAAGGGCTCATTCGCTTAGCGCATCCGCTCTCCAGCGAGCAAACCGTGATGCGTCAAAGTTTGCTGCCGACGTTACTCGAAGCACTCGCGCGCAATCGTAAACACACGGATGTCGCCGCCATTTACGAAGTCGGTAAACGTTACGGTGTCCAAAGTGGCGACGGCATTACCGCGCACGAACGCGTCTTGGCGACCGGCGTCTGTTGTATTGCTGGCGATGAATCACCATTTTATGCCGCGCGCGATAGCGCCTTAGCAGTATTACGCGGACTTGGTCATGAACCACGCTATGTCGCTCGAAATTCAAATAACGGCGATAGCGACCCTGAATTAAGCACCGGTCGCGCGGTCGATTTATACGTCGGCAAACAATTAATTGGTGCCGCTGGAGAAGTCCCCGCAACGCTGCGCAGTAAAGCCAATTGCCCAGGCCGCGTCGGCATGTTCCGTATCGAATTAGAACAACTCATCAAAGCACAAGGCGCAGCGAAACCAGTTCCACATCGCGCACCAAGCCGTTTCCCTTTAGTCGAGCGCCAATTCACTTTCGATTGTCCCGAAGAACTTCCCTACGGTGATTTAGAAAACGTCATGCGCCAAACCGCAGGCGAATTATATATCAGCAGCACCCTCGATTCGATTTATCGCGGCGAAAAAATGACCGCTGGCCGCAAGGCGGTGTCGCTACGCATTTTCATCCAAAGCAGCGACCGCACCTTGGAAGAAAAAGACCTGCAACATTTGCATGCGCGTTTAATTACCGCTGTAGAAAAACGCACGCCAGCAAAACTGCGAGCTTAGTGAGTGGGCGACAAATGGACTGCCGTCAGCAGTTCATTTGTCTTTTTTTTCGTCATGCAAAACTTGGTCGATGACAATACAAGCACACAGAATCATGACGTCATCTTCGCCGTCATTTATTTCAACACCGTAGCTATCGCTCCAACCCCAGAAATTCTTGCTGATGGTTGCGACTTTCTTGCCCTTGCGCTCGAAGGTAAATTCATGACACCAGAATGATCCGGTAATCAGATAGTCATTGGGCCCAGGGACATCCAAGGTAAAGGTTTTATTAAACCAACTCCATTCCTTAACTACCTCAGCAAACAATTCTCCCTTTACCATGATTTGATAACGCGGTTTCCAGGTCAGCAATTTTTGATCAATAAAGGCGAGTTCTTTTCTCTCTGCATTCTGAAAAGATAGTTTGTCCCCCCAGGAAAACGCCTTCCCATCAACGTAAAAACATAAATTTCCGTTGTTATCATGAATACCGAAATCATTGCCCCAGGCCCAGAATTTTTCTTTGATGCGATAAATCATGTCACCTCGTTAGACGTTTTTCTGCTGACACCACTTGCAGCGGTTGTTCAATGACCTCCCAAGACGCCGCGCTCAAATAGTTTCGCCCACCGAGTCGTGCTGGGGCACGTAGTAATTTCGCGTCAGGAAATCCATCCGCGCCAATGACGGCATCGGCAACGTGAAAGTGCACCACTTCCAAGAGACACAGCGTCGTTGCTGGTGTACCCACGGGCACGGTTTGTAACAGACGGCATTCCAACGCCACTTGTGCATCAACTAATCGCGGTGGTCGCACGCGGATACTTGGAATCGTGGCTAGTCCGAGCTCCGTAATTTCACTGATATGCCGAGCGTAATCAGCGCCGCTTTGATGCACTTGTTCAATAGCGGTAGACGGTGCGAGATGAATAACGGCTTCGCCATTCGCGATTAAATTACGTAGCGTATCTTTCATCGGATCACGATGTGCAATTGCCACGCTCACAATCGGTGGACTGGCAGTGACCCCATTAAAAAAGCTAAACGGGGCTAAATTAACCACTTGTTGTTCATTGATGGTGGTAATCCAAGCAATGGGCCGAGGAACCACACAGCCAATTAACCACTGATACAGTGAACGACGATCAACCTGTGCGGGATCAATATCCATACCGAATCCTCGCTCAGGTTCGCTAATTGCTATTTTTTCTTCGGCGCCAAATCGATGGTCTTAAACACCACCACGCGCAAATACTTCGTATCGGGTTTTTCGTCGATTGGCTCTTCGGTCAACAAACGACGACCATCGTGACTCCAGGCCGGATTATCACCCATCGGTGCAAGCTGATGACGAAATGCACCATCATATCCACAAATATTAACCGCACCGGTTTTGCCAACTACGGCACAAACCGGTAAGGTTGGATGTGGCGCTGGAGTACGCGCGTCGGCTGCAACTAAGACCGGATGTGATTTTGCATTGGCGATATAATAAATATCCGTGCCTACGCTCCACCAAGGTTGACCTGGTAATGGATCGGAGCGCAACACCGTGGCAATGACGCCACCGTTGTGTGTCCATTTAGCTTCAATCGCATTTGCCAGCAGCGTCGTTGTGCCTTTTTTCCATCGAATATATAAATTGCCTCGTTTTCCTTCAACGCCGGACCAATAATCTTTTTCCAACACTGGGAACTCTTGCCAAGTAATGCCATCGCCATTTCGTTGTGGTTCAGGAAAGAATCCAGGACCAAATTCAGCCATCGTGCCATAGACATCGGCGACATAAATACGTTGCTCTGAAGCGATGACTAAATTTTTACCCCAAACTTTCGGACGATAACCATATTTAGTGAGTGGCTTTGGCGCATCGGGAAGACTCTTTCCCGACAAAGCGGTATAGACGGTAACAACCGAGACCCCTTCGTTCGTCGCGACAATTCGACCATCCTCTAGGGTGAGAACGTTCTGTTTAGGTCCAAAGGCAAATTGATAATGATTAATCCACACAGGAAAAGCGGTGTCGTATTTATGGCGCGAAGCAAAATACTGCTGCTTACCCGCTCCTTCTTCTAATAATACGAAACCACCGGCTGAACGTGCCAATACTTGATAACGATCTGGATTCCAGGCGGCCTGCGGATCAGCGATGGTCGCGTCCCAACCATAACTCCGCAG
>CANETI010000258.1 GCA_947440715.1 Planctomycetota bacterium
GCGTCTCTCGCAGCGATGCCCGCCTTTAGCCAACCACATACACCGTAATAAACAACAACACCCAAACGATATCCACGAAATGCCAATACCAGGATGCTGCAACGACCGCGAAATGGCGCTTACCTTTGAAGTGACCAAATTCGAGACGCATCAATACCATAAATAACATAACGAGGCCAATGGCCACATGGAGACCATGAAAGCCCGTGCCGACATAAAACAGAGACGCGAATGACGCGGCAGGATCATTGTGCAGTTGATCACTCAGCGGATAGAATCCTTTTTGGATCAACTCACCCCATTCAAAACCTTGAAAGGCTAAGAAAATAACGCCAAGAATAATGGTGCACACAAACAATATTTTCGCCATCAGCACTTTGTGCGCTTGCAGCGCATGATGAGCAAATTCGCAGGTCACAGAACTCGATAACAGAATAAACGTAGCATAGGCCACGATCGGCCCACCAAAATGCATGCCGTGCACTGGGCCAAAGCTTGGGTCTTGAATCGTGCGATGATAAAAATATCCAAATACCGCGCCAAAAGCAGCTAATTCACCGCACAGGAACAGTAAAATAAAACTCTGCAGATCTTTCTGCTGCGCCACCACATCGTGACTAATTTGCTTCTCGCGAATAACCTGATGGCACCAACCCATCATACACACCACCATCATCAAGGCCCCACCAATAAGCGTCCACTTGCCAACTTCTGGGTTGGTCAGCGGTCCCCAAATAGGTGAATTATTAAAAGTACCGAGCAATGATACGACGCCAAATGGCATCAAAGTAATGCCGATGGTCACCAACAGCGGCCATAAACTGCCTGGCGGTACATGGCTCATCGGGTCATCGTGCCCATGGGCAACGGCTGCCGTAGGTGCGTTAGTGTTTTTGTGGTCGCTCATTTCGACTCATCCTTCTGCGGTGCAACGTCAGCGCCTATAGCCCCTTTGTCAGCGTTCTGCTGTTGCAGGCGCTTCCATTCTTTGGGGTCTTTCGGCAGACCGTAATTGCTGAATATAATGATACAGGCAATGATAAAAAAGATGATGGCGCCGCCCAGGCATAATCCGAGCACATTCGCTCGGTGCTGTTGGCTGGAGGCAGTAACTTGATGGGACGTCATGGTGTAACTCCTTTTACTGGAGTTTGCTCTGGAGCTTTTTCAGGAACCACCGCCTCAAATCCCGGAGTGACGATCGTTCCCGCAGACTCTAATTGCGCCTGAATACGTTTTTGCTGTTCACTTTGATCAGCATCCTCTGCAATGCGATGAATTGAATAACTAACGGTGACGGTTTGAACTCGTTCGTCCATTTCTGGATTGAAAACAAACATGACGGGGAATTCGACCGACTCCCCTGGCCCAATGGTTTGATCATTAAAACAAAAACACACTTTCATGCTGAAATGTCGGGATGCGATATTCGGGCTCACCATGTGAATGGGGCGAAAACGCACGGGTGCATCGGACAAATTTTTAAAGCGATAATGCGTTAGACGATCTTCGCCCACTCGCACCGTTACTTCCGCTTCAGATGCATAAAAGCGCACGGGCAAATTGTCGTAGGTTTTTGAGTCAAAATACACTTTGACCTGCCGCTCGCCCACCACCATGGGCACTGCCGACGGATTATTAGGATTCATTTGTGTGCCCGTAATTTTGCACCACAAACCATAGAAACTGCTAAAGCCAAATAAAAAGAACACCATCATAGCAAGCGCAAAAGCGCTCAATCCAACCAGCCACCATTGTCGTGCTGAGGCTGAGGTTTCCGCTATTGTGCTCATGGACGCCCCCCTGCAACGAAGGAGTCAACCACCATACCAATAAAAAGTGCCGCAATATAAATAATCGAAAAACGAAATAGCGGCATGGTCGGCACTATAGGACGATAGCGCCACAGGATCGCGGTCCAGACTAAGAACACCGCGCCCAGCACCAACGATAACGCAGTATAAAGCGGACTATGTTCAAATGCCGGCACTAATAAAGGAACGGCCAAAGTGCCGATCACCATAACCACGGTATAAATAAATATTTGCCGCGTCGTTTCATCGACGCCTTTCACTACGGGTAACATCGGAATACCAGCGCGGGCGTAATCATCCTTCAATTTAATGGCCAAGGCCCACACATGCGGCGGGGTCCATAAGAAAATCACCGTGAACATAGCCAGCGGAGCTAATTCAATGGTGTTTGCGATAGCCGCCCAAGCAATTAACGGCCCCATCGCCCCTGGGACGCCGCCAATCACAATATTCAGGTAGTGCCTTGGTTTCAAATACAGTGTGTAGAAAAAGCTATAATACACCACCGTCGCGACGGTTAATCCCGCAGCTAAATAACTACCATAAAACCAAATGAAAATTCCCAGCGCCAATACCATTTGCACCGTGGCAAAGAAATAGGCTTGTGCGGGTGTTATCCGTCCAGCCGGTAGAGGACGCCGCGCTTTCGTGCGATCCATGACGGCATCTTTGCGCAATTCAAATATTTGATTTAACGTATTCGCCGCACCACCCAAGGCGAACAAGGCGATCATGCACGGCCAAATATAAGACCAATTCGTTGCGTATTGACCATGCACTGCGATTGCCGCATAGCCGGTAAAAATGGCGACCATGGTAATGCGATATTTTGTCAGAATGAGCAGATCTTTGGTCACCTGCCAAATACGTTGCGGCAGATTATTCATGTGGTCGCCACCTTATTTGCAGATTCAGCAGAATCCAAAGACATCTGCTTATTGCGACCTAACACTTCGCGACGGACATCAAACCAACACAACGCCAAACCAAGGAATAAACACATGCCCATAAATTGATGAGCCAGCGAACCATATGGTGTAATTCCAGTCCACACATTACCGATACCGAGTACGACCTGAGAGAGCAAAAACACGCCAACCGATTGCAGTCCCAGACGCAAACGTTGCGGGACATGATCGCGCTTACGCCAAGCCACCATCAATAATACCACCACTAGCACCACGATGCTCCAGGCCATCCAGCGATGCGTCCACTGATGCAACTCGGGATTTGATTGCAGATTCCACCACAACGAACGATGCTCATCCCACAAACGAGATGCTGCCAATAATGGCCACTCACCAAAATTGCCGTCGTTACGACTGCCTGCGACTAAAGAACCGATTACTAATTGCAACCACACTACGCACGTCGATACGCCGAGCAGAATTGATAATCCAACTCGTTGACCACGCTCTGATGCCGAAACTTGTGGACGGCCATCTGCTAAAATTCGTAAAATGGATATCAACACGCACGCCATAATTAAACTGGCATTCGCTTGATGTAAAAATAACCAGTGCGTGTTGGTACCGCTGCGTACCAGCATGCCTCCTAGCACCGCCTGGGCGATAATTAATACTCCGGCAATACTCATGGGCCAAGCGATCAGCGCGCGCATCGGTGCACGTCGCCAAATAATAGTCAAACACCCAGCCGCCATGATGCCGACGAGAGCGGCAAATAAACGATGACTCCATTCGGTTATGAACATGGATTTGAATTCAACCAAATCGTGAGGCCGATGCCCCAGATTCGTCGGGGTTAATTCACCAGCACGAACACGTCCTTCAAGGCGTACCTGATCCGCGTCGTAATGACTTTTTACCTGTTCCCATCCCTCATCACTCATCGGCGGCAATAAACTACCATTGATGATGGGCCATTGCGGAATGGCGACGCCGGCTCCGGACAATCGCACCCAACCACCAACGGTATTGAGCGCAAACAACATCACGAACAAGACGCCCAACCACGACGCCACCGAAGCCGACACCGGAGGAGCCATGGTGCGGCTGGCTGAGTCAGAGCCGATAGTGGTGGCGGTGGAGATCACGAGGAAGACATCGCCTTACACAAATGGGTGATGAGAGCGAGGTACGCTCCGGTAAAAGAATCAATGTTTGCCGTGATCGTCACCGCGCTGATTGAGCACGGGAATAGGTGGCACCACTTCGAAATTATAAACTGGTGGCGGACACGAGGTCGCCCATTCGAAGCTTTGTTGTAAATCATTGATGTGCCAAGGATCGTTTTCCGTCACCTTCGGACGACGATAACTTAGAAATAAATCCATATAGAACAGCAATGCTGACACGATAGTTAAAAAGTAACCAAAGGTCGTCAGATAATTTGAAAATTGAAAGTCGGCATAATAAACTGGTATGCGACGTGCCATACCATTTGCCCCACTGATATGCATGGCGAAGAACGTCAAAAACACACCGATGAACATCAGCCAGAATACCCATTTGCCCAAACGTTCACTCAACATACGGCCAGTCATTTTTGGCCACCAGTAATAGGTCATCGCAAACATCAACATGATGGAACCACCAACCAGTACCATGTGAAAGTGACCAACCACGAAGTACGTATCTGTCAGCGTAAAATCGACCGCGACCAAGGCTAAAATGAGGCCGCCGAAACCACCCAGCACAAATAAACAGATGAAGCCGCACGCCATCATCATCGCAACGGTGAA
>CANETI010000259.1 GCA_947440715.1 Planctomycetota bacterium
ACCGCGTAATCCAGTCGCGTTGCTTTTGCGCCAATTAACGCGTGCGCGCACGCTACGTCGTTTGCAAGGTATTCAGCCCAGCAGCGGTGGCTATTTAGAGGCAGTGCCATTAACCGGATTCGTAGTTATGAGCCTGATTGATGCTGGTGAGCGCGATCATGTGGTGACGATAAAAGGACTGTCATTTTTACGAAAAAGTCGTCGGGCGGATGGTAGTTGGCCGATTGATGAAAATCTGGCGACGTGGGTTACGACGTTATCCGTGAACGCATTGGCGAGTAGCGGTAGTTTAAGCGATGTCTTAGATACGCCGACCAAACAGGCGACCGTGCAATGGTTGTTGGATCAGCAGGGCAAGACCGTGCATCCCTATACCGGAGCTGCTGCCGGTGCGTGGGCGTGGACGAATTTACCTGGCGGTGTGCCAGATGCCGATGATACGGCAGGGGCGCTCATCGCGTTGTCGCACCTCGACCGTGATAATCCGAGCGTGCGTACAGCAGTTGAGCATGGTTTATCCTGGCTTGTGGCTGTCCAAAATCGCGATGGTGGAATTCCAACCTTTTGTCGTGGTTGGGGTGCGCTCGAATTTGATCGCAGTGCCCCAGATTTAACCGCGCATGTGTTGCTGGCCTATGCGTTATGGCAGCCCGTACTACATGGGCGTTTATTATTGTGGGTTGAACACAGTAAACGCCGTGCAATTAATTATTTACGTCGCAGTCAACGCAGTGATGGCTCATGGGTGCCGCTGTGGTTTGGTAATCAACACGTGGTTGGTGATGTGAATCCTACCTACGCCACGGCGCGCGTTTTATCTTGTTTAGCGCAAGTGGATCCGCAGGGCGACAGCGCGCGGCGTGGTCGCGATTGGTTATTGTCCGCGCAACGTGGCGACGGTAGTTGGGGTGGCGGCGGAAATTCCCCAGGCAGCATCGAAGAAACCGGATTGGCCCTGGAAGCCTTAAGCCAATATACCGTTACGAATGCTGAAGTGTTAGCACACGGACAAGCGGCGTTACAGCGCATGACGTTGGCTGGTCAGCAATTCCCGCCAGCGCCAATTGGCTTCTATTTCGCCAAGTTGTGGTATTTCGAACGCCTGTATCCGCTGATATTTGCCACGGCTGGGTTCAGTCGCTGTGCGCAACGTTTGGCTGCGGTGGGATCTGATAACCATGCCTTGGCTTCGGCTGGGACAGCGTAAGGTGCGCGGCGATGCCCAGTGACCGCATTTATCTCGATCACAACGCCACCACACCGGTCGATCCGCGTGTATTGGAAGCGATGTTGCCGTGGTTCACCGAACATTATGGCAATGCCGCTAGTGCCACGCATGGCGCGGGATGTGACGCCGCCAGCGGCGCAGAAATGGCCCGCGCGCATATTGCCCACAGCATCAATGCGACGGGTAAAGATATTATTTTCACCAGTGGCGCGACCGAAGCGAATAATTTAGCCATTCAAGGTGTGGCTCGTCAATACGCGGAACGCGGTCGACATCTTATTACGGTGGCAACTGAGCATCGCGCAACCTTAGAGACCTGCGAATATTTAGCCGCAAACGGTTGGGAAATAACCATCGTCGGAGTCAATCATGACGGCCAGGTTGATCCCAGTGCGATTGCTGAGGCCATTCGTTCGGACACAGTGCTGGTATCGGTAATGTTGGCAAATAATGAAATTGGTACGTTGCATGATATTGCCGCTATCGGAAAAATTACCCGTGAACGCGGCGTGCTGTTGCACGTGGATGCGGCGCAAGCGTACGGAAAAACACCAATTGATGTCGATGCCTTGCAAGTCGATTTAATGTCGCTCTCAGCTCATAAATGTTATGGTCCCAAAGGCATCGGCGCTTTGTACCTGCGTCGTCGCGAACCACGCGTGCGCTTACAGCCGTTATTATTTGGTGGCGGACATGAACGCGGCATGCGCGCGGGTACGCTAAACGTCCCAGGCATTATTGGTTTCGCCCGAGCCGGAACCATTGCGCAAAACGAAATGGCCACTGAGAGCGAGCGTATTTCGGCGTTAAAAGAACGTTTATGGACAGGGCTGAGCGACGTCGCTACGCGCCGACTTGGTCACCCAACGGCGTGTTTGCCTGGAACGCTGAATGTCATTTTTCCAGGCATCGACGCGCGTTATTTATTATTAGAAACGCCTAGGGTGGCAGCGTCGTTGGGTGCGGCTTGCACGTCAGTGATGCCGAAGCCATCGCACGTGTTACGCGCTATCGGTATTGACTGGCGTACGGCAGAGGGTGCGGTGCGCTTTAGCGTTGGTCGCTTTAATACCGAGCAAGAAATGGATGAAGCTGCTCAACTGATCACGGCTCAGGTAAAAACTTTACAAGCGCGACGGGCTGTGTCCGTCGCGGAACCAGAATAACGGAACAAGGGACGAACTATGATTATGAAATTGGCTTATCGCGGCATGACGGAATTAAATCCACGCTTAGCCTGGAAGGCAGCTTACCTGTACGCCTACAAGGGTGCCAAAGCGATATGGTCGTACAAACGCCGACTAAAAAATGGCGAACTGTTTCCGCCGTTCATGTTCGTGGCGTTGACTAATACCTGTAATTTACGCTGCCAAGGTTGTTGGGTGGAAAAAGAAGGCGAAGCGCATTATCTACCAGAGCAAGATCTCGACGCGCTGATTACCAGCGGCAAGAAAAAGAACGCGTATTATTACACGCTGCTCGGCGGCGAGCCATTTATGTACAAAGGCATCTGGGATATTTTTCGTCGCCACAGCGATTGTTATTTCCAAGTCATTACCAACGGCATGTTGTTCACCGAAGAAAACGTTAAACGCTTGGTTGAAGTAGGTAATGTCACGCCGCTCATTTCCATCGACGGCATGAAAGAAAATAACGACATGCGCCGTGGTAAAGGCGTGTTTGAGTCCGCTGACGCAGGCATGGATCGCCTGAAAAAAAATAAGGTTTTATACGGCATCGCGACCACCGCGACCGGCATCAATATGGACGAGGTCATGAACGACCTCTACGTCGAGCACTTCATCAAAAAAGGTGCGATGTATCTTTGGTATTATATTTTCCGCCCAGTCGGAGAAACCCCGCATCCAGAATATTGCATGCAGAAGGCCCAGATTATTGAGATGCGCAAGCGCTTGCTCGACCTGCGTCGTCGTCATCCGATTTTATTAATCGACACGTACTGGACTGCCGAGGGCGAAGCATTTTGTCCTGCCGCCATGGGCCTGGGTTTCCACATTGGCCCGCAAGGTTCGATCGAACCGTGTCCACCGTTATCATTCGCCACAGAAAAATTATCCGACAATGGCGGCGACGTTTTCAAAACCATTAACGACAGCGCCTACTTACGTGGCTTCCAGGATTTCGTCAAAAAGCGCACCAAAGGCTGCGTGATCTTAGAACATCCGCAAGAATTAGTGAAGTTTATCAAGAGCCACGGAGCCACCGATTACAGCGGTCGAGGAAATGCGCTCGATGAAATTAACGCGATCACGCCGCGCAATAGTCATCATTTAGAAGGCGAAGAAATTCCTGAAGACATGTTCCTCTACCGCATGATGAAAAAACAAGTCTTCTTCGGCATGGGTGCGTTGGGTTAATCGACAGATAAAGCCGTCATGGCAGCGGGCGACCGAATCCGTGAACGGTCAACGTGAGCGTGACTGCTTGTTCCACGCCCATCTGGAGTGCAGCAGAGCGTAGTTTGTTTAATCAACGTTTGGAAAACAGGTCTCGGTCAGTGTGAGTTTGGAAGCACCGCCACGCTACCGCTAGACGCCTGCATTTTTCACATCAGGATGCCGACCGTGCTAGTAAAACCACTGACCATCCGCCTCATCGTTTACGGCCAAAAGGCGAACATCGCCGCCATCCGTAAACGGTCGATCGATTTCTTAAAAGATGAACACGGAAAAATCGACCCGGCGTGGTTACTCGATGTATCCGCCGATGATGTCTATAAAGAGATTATGGACACTCGTTGGGATGCCGAAGTGGCAATTAAAAAACCTGGCAAGAGTGCGGTTGGATTTATCGTATCGCTGCCCGAAGTGAATAAGCGTATGGCCGATGAATGGATGCATGAATTGCCCGTGGCAAAAACATGTGTAGTCTTTGCCACCTGGTTGGATCCCAAGGAAAATTTGAATTGGCAACTGCAAATCCTCGATACGGCGCGCTGGTCAGATAGTCGTCCAGCTCAGGCTAATTAGCGGTAAACCAGTTCGTTCGCGTAACGAACTCCATGATTCCCTGACCAGTTGCCGCAGGCGTTAGTGAGAGCATAAGTTGTCGCCGAATACCCCGAGATCTTTGGTGGTTTTGAGCTCGCCAGCCCACGGATCGATAACCACCAAGCGTTGCTCGTTGACTCACACGGCCAATAACCGTAGAAACCCATCCCCCGCAAGTTGATCACCAACACATCGGACCGTAGCTCAGCCTGGATTAGAGCGCTACCTTGGGGTGGTAGAGGTCGCA
>CANETI010000260.1 GCA_947440715.1 Planctomycetota bacterium
CCGTCATCATAACCGGTTTGGCCAAAGCGATTTTATCTGGGCAACCAGAATTGGTGCGTTTAGAAGCCATCGCGGCATTAGGTTCGCTGCGCACACCAATGGCTCGTGATGTTTTATTAGCCGCGTGGAAAACCACTCCGGAGCCGCGCATGCGCCGCGCCATTGCGAAAGCATTAGGTGAGCTGCGGCACGATCAACATACGGCGCAACAATTAGAAGCACTACTTACGGATGAACCCAGTTTATTAACGGCAGGTGAATTATTAGCAGCTCGTGGTGCCTGTGAATTCCCAGGGGCAACGCCGATATTACGTACCTGGCTTAAACGCGATAGTTGGAATCAGCGTGTGCGTAGCGCCACCATACGTGGGATGGCCGCGAGTGGGGAAGCGCCCGCCATTGATGAAGTTCTCGCCATATTATTAGACGATACGCAGTGCGATGCCGTGATTAGTTCCGCCGCCTTGGCGACGGCGCAATTAGGCGCGCGCCACATGTTGGCCCGTGATCGTATTCGTTTGGCCTTGGAGCGCCGTTGTGATCATCCATCGCTGATGGTGCGCGCAGCAACGGTAAAAGCGCTAGGCACGTTGGGCGATATTCGTGCGCGAGGCGCTCTCAACGCGCGTCTTGATCGTGAACCATTTGGCAATATTTCCCGCGTCATTCGTGAATCATTGCAGCAATTAGAAAAGGTGGCCGCGGTTACCACCGCCACCGCCGAAATGACCAAGCGTATTGATACCTTAGAACAGGCAAAAGATCGCTTGGAACGACGTTTAGAAAGCTTGGAGAAACGCCTAGAGTCGACTTGAGCTTTTGTTGTGTCGATCGACTTGGATTCTATTTTCTGTTAATCCCTAATCGCGGGAATTGATGAGCGGGAACCGCTGTTATCCAAATCGGATGAACGCCCAGTAATAAAATTTTGCACCCACACATTGTTACTTTTTTGGATGTGATCGGGCGTTCCTTCGGCAACGATGACGCCTTGTTCCAACATAATGATGCGATCAGCGATGGTGTAGGCACTTTTAATATCGTGCGTCACCACAATGGACGTGACGCCTAATTTGCGTCGTAAGCGTAAAATAATCCGATTGATGACGTCGGTGGTCAGTGGATCCAAACCTGTGGTGGGCTCATCGTAAAGAATTAATTTTGGTTCACCAATAATGGCGCGGGCAAGGCCAACGCGCTTTTGCATGCCACCGGATAATTCCGAGGGCACTTTATCAACGGCATCAGCCAAACCGACCATGTCCAATCGTTTAAGGACTTCCTCGCGAATTTCCGCCATGGGACGTCGCTGTTGGTACATGGCAAAACCAACATTTTCCAATACCGTCAGGGAATCGAAAAGCGCCGAGCCTTGGAAGACATATCCGATGCCAGCGCGCGCCGATAATCGTGCGCGTTCATTTAATTGATGAAGATTATGACCGTATACCGTGACATCGCCTTTGTCCGGGTCGAGTAACGCAATAATGGTTTTAAGTAAGACGCTTTTGCCCGTGCCCGAACGCCCAAGGATGACCAGCGTTTCGCCTGCGGATACCGATAAACTAATGCCGTTTAAAACGCGCAAGCTGCCAAACGATTTATGGATATTATTAACGACGACGACGGGTTCGCTCACGCGTGTGGTCCTATCGTGCGTTGGAGGAATGTCATTTGGCAACGCCCTGCTTGCTTAACCAGGTGGTGAGTGCGCCGGGTTCCCCATTTAAGTTTGGGTGCAAATGCGTGAATACCGGATGTCCGGCGGATAATAAGGTGGCATCACTCATTTCCCCATCTGGGCGCGCGATCCACTCGCCGTGCAGTCGCCAAATAGTACGATCCTTGGAGTCACGTTGTGCCTGATAGGTTTCGCGAAAACCAGAATGACCATGCGGAGCTAAACGCGGTGCCTTCCACGTGGAGGCCGCCGTTGCAGGTAAATTTAGATTTACGACCTGACCGCGCAAAGCATCAAGGCCAATAATTTTAGCGACCCATTTGGCGGCAAATTCGGCTGCGTCACCAAAACCCTCGCCACCTTTACTTCGGCTTATGGCAATGGCTGGATGCCCAAGAACGGCAGCTTCCAATGCTGCGCCAACCGTACCGGAATAAAATAAACTGCGTCCAACATTGGGTCCGTCATTGATGCCACTGACCACAATTTCAGGCGTTTCTTGGCACAACACCTCAAGAGCTAATTTCGCACAGTCGGTTGGAGTGCCATCAATAGCGAAGCCAAAGAAGTTATCCTCAGTGCGTGGCGTGACTAATAAACCACGGTCAATGGTAATGGCATGACTTTGTCCACTGCGTTCACTCGATGGGGCGACGGCCAATACCGCTCGTTTAGTGTGCTTACGCAGCGCGTGGTAGAGCGCGCGAAGCCCAGGCGCATCAATGCCGTCGTCATTGACTAACAGAATCATAAAGACGGCCAAATAGTTGGAAAAGACGTGTGAATCATCCGTCTTTTCCTGCGACGGCGACATCGTCAGCTTCATCGACATCTTTTAAACCATACGCCTCTAATTTACGATACAGGGTTTTCAAACCAATTTGTAATTGGCGTGCGGCTTTTGATTTATTGCCGCCGCAATGCGCGAGCGTTGCGATGATAAGTCGCTTTTCGACCTCATCGATGGGCATGCCGATAAGAATGCGAATAGCATCATCAGTGGAGGGTGGCTGATGATGGTTTGGCTCACTGGCATATGGAGATACCGCCATGCGTGCGCCGGTGCCGGATTCAATAGCTTCGATGTGGAAACCGTCCGCCTCAATTACACGTCCTTGGCTGAGTACATACATTTTTTCAATCGCATTTTCTAATTCGCGAACGTTTCCTGGCCAATCTTGGCGGCGAAGTGATTGCAGTAAATTATCGGATAATTCTTTTTGTTGATGATGTCGACGATTAAGTCGGTCGATAAAAGCTTTTGCCAATAATGGAATATCTTCACGGCGTTCGCGCAGTGGTGGCACGATAATATTGACCACGTTCAGGCGAAAATAGAGATCCATACGAAAGCGATTGGCCATCACTTCGGTTTTTAAGTTGCGATTGGTCGCGCACACCAAACGCACATCGGCATGTAATGGCTGATTGCCGCCGACGTGGTGAAAGGTGCCATCTTGTAAAACACGCAGCATTTTAACTTGGCTATCGAGTGGCATTTCGCCAATTTCATCAAGGAACAAGGTGCCCGTGTCCGCTGATTCAAAACGGCCTTTTTTTAGGCTAACGGCGCCGGTGAATGCGCCGCGTTCATGGCCAAATAATTCACTCTCAATTAATTCGCGGGGGATGGCTGCCGTATTAATTTTGACATAGGGCCGACCAGAGCGATTTGATAAAGCGTGAATGGCGTCGGCGACGAGTTCTTTGCCGGTGCCGCTTTCGCCTTCGATCAACACGTTCGCGTCACTGGTGGCGACTTGTTTAATCATCGCTTTGACGTGTCGAATGGCGACGGAACTGCCGACGATGCGGTCAAGCGCTTCGTCGTAGCCTAATTCTCGTCGTAACGCTTTATTTTCCCGCGTGGTTACCGCATGTCGCACGGCGCTTTCGACGGTAGCTTTTAAGCGACTCAAATCCACGGGCTTGGTCAAATAATTAAAAGCACCTTGTTTAATTGCCGCCACGGCGGTTTCTTCATTGCCATGACCAGTAATGAGCACCCAGGGAACGCGGCCAAATTTTTCGTGGGCGAGCTCCATGGTCGCTAGGCCGTCAAGATTTGGTAATTTCAAATCGCATAAAACGGCATCAATGGCAGCCGCGCTCATTTTAGCGAGGCCTTCTTCACCGCTGATGGCTTTTAATACGGTATGTCCGTCGCCTTCTAAAATATCAGCATACGTGTCACGGTTTCCGATATTGTCGTCAATAATTAAAATATTCGCCATGTGCTAGGTCGTCTCTTTGGTCAAAGGTCGTTAGTGGACGGTTGTTTTTTGGTCGTGGCACGCGCTTGCGTTTTTTGTCGTCGCGAGGTGGTTGTTGGAGTGCTGGTTTTAATCGTGGACTGCTGTGCGTCATCGTTCTCGCTGTGGCTATTTTCACTGTGCACCTGTGATTCAACCGTTGGTAACGGTAATTCGGTGCGCGCTTTTGCCGGTCCCAGTTCCGTGGGAAATTCAAAGGTAAAACTCACGCCACGCGATGCATCACTGCTGGCGGTGACCGTCCCATGATGTAAGTCGACCAAGCGTTGGACGATCGCTAAACCCAATCCCGTACCGTCATCTTTATTGGTTGAAAATGGTTGGAATAAATGCGCGGCAATTCGATCGTCAAAAGGCGGGCCATTATTGGCGATGACAATGCGAACGGTATTTTTTCCACTGCGCGTAACGACCAATAAACGCCGATCGTCTTTGCGTAGCAACAGCGCTTCCCGAGCGTTGGTGATGACATTAAGAAAGATGGAACGTAATTGCGCGCGGTCAGCGGCAAGGAAAC
>CANETI010000261.1 GCA_947440715.1 Planctomycetota bacterium
CGCGGTCAAATAGCAGCACGAAACGTTGTTCTTCCGCAATATTGCCACCCTCACCATTTAACAAGCCATTGCGATTAAAGGCCGTTGCCAATTTTTGTTGCGCCGTGGAATCCGGCAACAAATCACCCGCTAATTGTTCTATGGTGAATTGATCAAACGGCATATTGGCATTGAATTGTTTCACCACCCAGTCACGCCACACCCATTGAAACGTATCGCCGTCTTGCTGGAAACCGTTGGAATCCGCGTATCGTGCCGCATCCAACCACGGCGTTGCCATACGTTCACCATAATGAGGTGAGGCCAATAAACGCTCAACTAAACGCTCATACGCATCTGCTGCCGCATCAGATAAAAATGCATCAATCTCTGCTGGCTCTGGTGGCAATCCGGTCAGATCTAAATACAAACGCCGAATAAGCGTCTCTTTCGCTGCTTCTTGTGACGGCATTAAATGATAATTATCCAGCTTTGCCAAAACAAAACGATCGATTGGATTGCGTGACCATGCCTTATTGCGTACGTCCGGTTCTGTCGGGCGAGTCGGAGCGCTAAATGCCCAGTGGCCATCAAATGGAGCCCCCAACACAATCCATTGGCGCAGTAATTGTTTATCTTTGTCGTTCAGTTTGCGGTGCGAATCCGGCGGCGGCATGAGATCATCTTGGTCGGTCGTCAAAATTCGTTTGATGACTTCACTGTCATTGGGACGGCCTGGGATCACCAATTTCTCAGCACGCTGACCATCCAAGGTGTCTAAACGGATATCACCTTTCCGTTTATGTTTGTCCTGACCATGACAGTGAAAACAGTTCTCGGCTAAAATCGGGCGAATGTCTCGACCATAATCAATCGTGGTAGTGATGGCCGCAGCTTGAGCACTGCCAACACACAACACCAACAAGGTCATTGATACGACTTTAGAGGTAATTTGCATGACCAGAGTATACCCAACGATCACAAGTGCGTTATTTACGTGATCACGTAAATAACGCACTTCATAATGTCATCGACATGCAATCGCCAAATATAACAACACCAAAGAACACAAACAGTAATTTTCCCACATGATCCCAGCGTTTACTCGATTTAGACGCCCCTGAATTCAAGTTGGTTATCGTTTGATGATGCCATCGCGCACGGCGCGCGTCACGGCGGCGGCCACGCCGTTCACATGTAATTTTTTATAGATACAGCGAGTAATGTAATCGACCGTATGTAAGTTCTGTTCGAGCTGCGTCGCGATTTCTTTTTTCCCCAGGCCCGCAACCATTAATTCTAGCACCTGCCGTTCACGATCACTCAAACCAGGATCATCTGACTCAACCGCTACTGGAGTAGTACGCGTCAACATCGTGAGCACACGTTTCGCGACGCGCGGGTTCATCGGTGAGCCACCAGCGAGTGCTTGATCAATGGCTTGAACGACCTGATCTAACGGTTCTGATTTTAATAAATAACCGGAAGCACCTGCGCAAATAGCGCGAAATATTTTATCGTCATCTTCAAAAACGGTCAGCACTAAAATGCCAATATCAGGGGCGATGGCTTTCATGCGACGAATGCCTTCGATGCCGTCAATGCCGGGTAAACCAATGTCTAATAATACCACGTCGGGCCGCTCACCAGCTGTGAGTCGTTCCAACGCGTCTTCACAACGTCCAAAAGCTTGCGGTTCACTCAACGTGCCGGATCCGCTCTGCCCGCCACGCGCCGCAAGTGCGCGAGCGGTTGCGCGACGATAGGCGACATTATCTTCAATAATCCATAACGTCGTCATGGCGCACATTTAAACGACATTAGTTCACCATTCCAGTTGCGATGAGTTTCGCGACCGGCACTGACAACTGCAAACGCGTGCCGTTTCCAGGGCTTGTCGCCACTGACATGGTCCCTCCTAAAGTTCGCGCACGCTCATGCAGACTGTGCAGACCCATTCCACGACGCACCGTCTCGGGATCATAACCAATTCCGTCATCTCGAATAACAATACGGAAAATACCGTCGTTAACCATCATATCCAATTCAACGACACGGGCTTGTGCGTGGCGAACAATATTCGCAAAGCTTTCTTTGCAGAATAAAAATATTTCCCGCCGTGCCACTGATGACCAATTACTTGGTAGCGTGTCTAATGGCGTCAACCAACGTACGTCATGTCCGCTGAGTAAACGCTGCACTAAACGCTTCATATGAGTGGTCAATTCCGGGCCGGCTTCCTCACGTGCGCCAGCCAGCCACAAGACTTCGCGCATGCCATCCATACTTTCACCGGCAATGCGGTGCACTTCTTGCCAATCATCACTGGTGGCATCGGCCCCCACGCTCACTTCACTTAATCTGGCAATCGCAGCCAAATTACTGCCGATTTCATCATGCATATCGCGGGCCATACGCCGCCGAAGTGAATCTAATTCTTGCGTACGCCGACGGCGCTGCCGCATCATCCAACCGCCAACTATTCCAACACCAACAACCGCACCAATAAGCATAATCCACCACAGGCGCACGCGAGCTTGTTCAGCTATCTTCACTCGCTGATGGTCAACGCGATCTATTGCTTGAGTCAAACGCAAGCGCTCGTCCCACAAATCCAACCACGTTGGCAATTCCAACAATCGGCCATAACTGATAAAGCCATCCACTAATAATGATCGCGGCCACGCGCTGCTATATTTTGAGGGATCGCGAGATGCGGTGACGGTTTTATCACGGGCGACATTGATGTCGTTCGCATAGACCTCTATTTCGCTTAATGAAAATCGTGCGTCATTTCCATCCGGCAAGCGCACGCGCACATAATGAGCTGACTTGCTATGAATCGGAATGGTAATCGCATTATCCCCAGGATTGTGGTAGTCCTCTGCCGAGGCATCTAACACCACGGTGGCGTCAGAGAAATCGATCTCATTGGCAACCTCAACCAAAAATCGTGCGGGGAAACTAAATCCAGGAATATCTGCACCCAGGCGCGCATGCGTGGCGTATAAGCGAATTTCTTGTAGCGCATACGTCTGACCTAAATCGATGCTCATAAAGCTAAACGCGTCGTCCTTATTAGTGCCGGCAAATAAACCATCCCACGGCAATAATTCGACTCGAATAGGTGGACCTAACGGCGTGCGACCATCCACTAAATTTTCATTCACCCACCGTGGGGGAATATTGAGTGCGGCAGTGGCAGAGACTTTCGCTCCGATAGCAATGTTGCGTTTACCGGACAACACCAGCATTTCAGCCAAGGCGAAAAAATGCTGATCGTTTTCTACCGCCAATTTGGTCACCGTGATGCGGACATAGCGAGCGGTTTGTTGTTGAACGCTAATACTTACTGGAGCGATCCCTGGGTCGGGTAAGTCATCATTAATAAAATCAGCCACCAACGTGGGCTGAGTAAAATCCGGGTGCTCAGCAATATCGACCCGGAAACGGAGCGGGAAACCGTACGTGCGTTTACTGTCCGCTTGCCAATCCAATACCGCTGGAATAAGGACAATGCGATCAATGCGTTGCGACTGACCTAAATCAATTTGTAGCCACGGCGGTGTTAATGGTGGACGCGACACGCGTGTGTGTTGGTAACCAAATTGCGGTGCGGTTTGCCCAATAACGGGAGCGCCAAGCGCGGTTAAATCCAAGATTAACTGACTGCGTTCCTGATCGAGTTGCCCTAATTCTTGACTAAATATGCTCAACCAACGGTCATTGGATTGCTCTGCCGCCGGTGTCTGAGTAGCATCTGCCAAAATAGTAGCGCATGCCAAAATGGCACTAAACCATAACGCACGTCCGAAGCTGGTCACGGTTTCAAATGCAGCGCAAAACGATCCATTACCTTGCGAATGGGAATCGCTAAATTAATCCCGTCACCATGCGCATTTAAGTCTTTTGATGTCAGCACCATGGTATTGACGCCGATGACCGCACCCGATTGTTGATCAATAATCGGACCTCCGCTGTTGCCGCTCGCTATGCGACAGTCGTGCTGCAGCCATTCCACGCGATTATTATTACGACGCACAGAGCCCAAAATCCCCCGCGACAAAACAATATCAGATGGGGATGTTTGCAGCGCTTCAGCAACGCTTCCCGCCAAAGGAAAACCGGCCGCTAATAAGGGACGTGACAATTCATAGACTTCGTTCATCACTAACGGTTGAAATGGTGAACCCGTTTCGGCTTTAAGAAGTGCTAAATCATCGGCTTCGGCGTATTCCACCACCCGCAAGCGAACTTGTTTTCGCCCGGCACTGGCATCCCACAGCGCCATGACTTGAGCCTTTGATGAACCGAGTACATGTGCGTTAGTTACAATTAAACCATCACGACTCACAATAAATCCAGTACCACTGCCAATTCCTGGGACTAACAATAAAACAACGCCCGAAACAATTTTCTCTTGTTGACTGCCCGTTGCTGGTGCATCCGCAATTCCCCCTGGTGTCGCGGGACCAGTAGCCGCACCTGA
>CANETI010000262.1 GCA_947440715.1 Planctomycetota bacterium
ACCAAGGATTCATCGCCATCGTCATTATTCATTAGGGGAACCGGCCGCTATGGTGTGGGAGACTTCACCACTCGCAACTACGCGAAACCTGTTTAAGCGTTGGGGTTTAAGCAACCGCGATGCACGTCACACACGATGACAATTAATTAAGTCAACCCATCGTCAGCTGCCGTGGCACGAATCGTTTTTGCCTCGTGAATCGCACCGATATTCATCCCTGGACAATCGCTCGCGGCAGCTTCCCAGTCCGTTTTGCTTGCCACTATTCGGCCCCAAAATGGCCACGTTTTACATTGTTTAGGGCGCAGCCCATACACCGTGCAGCCAACCCCGCGTTTAAAAAACACACAATCGCCACCTGGTTTTTCCGTCAGGCTTTTGCGCTGTTCCCCGTCTCGCCAAGCCGTTTTGGTATAGCGCTTAAGAAAATCAGCGCGCTCAAGCCCAAGATGTAAAACCAACGCGTCAATTTCAGCCTCGCTAATCCAGGTAAATCCTGGTTCACCAGTGCAACATTTACCGCATTGCGTGCAACTAAAACGCAAACCTTCTGCGTACCAGGGCGTATCGTTCATTCGCCAATCGTGCGGGTCCAACCACCCAAATCACGACCAAGAATTTGCTGTACCGTAGTGGCAAACAATTCGCGGATTTGGCTCGTTGAGGTCGTTTGCAGCGCACGATTCGCCAGATTCGTTGCGCCACTAATATTAACTGAGCGAATAATTTTCTTCACCAACGGCACCTGCGGCGCTGACATTGATAATTTTGTCACGCCCAATCCCAATAAGAACATGGTATAAAACGGATCGCCCGCCATTTCACCACAAATGGTTAAATCTGCGTTATTCGCTTTCGCGCTTTCAACAATAATCCGCATTAATGCCAACATCCCAGGATTATGGCTCTTATACCACGGAGCCACATCCGCTTGGTTGCGGTCCGCTGCGCACACATATTGCGTCAAGTCATTGGTGCCGACGGAAAAGAATTGCACATCTCGCACATATTTATCCAACGACAATGCCGCAGCAGGCACTTCAACCATCATGCCAATAGGAATATTCTCGTCGTACTTTTTCTTTGCTTTATCCAAATCTTTCTTCGCAATGCGCACCAAGCGCTTGGCCAAACGAATATCTTCAAGGCTGGTCACAAATGGCCACATTAAGCGCGCTTTTCCATGTGCGCTCGCGCGTAGAATAGCGCGCAACTGAATCAGCTGGAATTCTTCCAATTCAGGTACTAAGCGTATCGACCGCCGTCCCAATGCATGGGTCTCTGAATCAGCGAATTTCAAATACGGTAATTTTTTATCTGAACCCAAATCCATGGTGCGAATGGTAACCGGTTTCCCGTCCATCTTCTCAATTGCATTGCGGTAGAGTAAATATTGCTCTTCTTCATCCGGAAATGAACTGCCCACCATTAAATGAAATTCACTGCGGAAAAGACCAATACCATCGACGTTGTAAAGTTTCGCTAAATCAATATCGCTTTGCTTGCTGACATTCGCTAAAAGCGAAATCGGAAAGCCGTCCGTGGTGATGGCTGGTAAATCCACCTCTGAACGCAGCACTGACTTGTAATTATCAAATTCTTTTAAGGTCTTGGTAAAACTATCGACGACGTCTTTCTTCGGGTTGACGTACACCATCCCATTGGTGCCATCGACAATAACATAATCCCCATCCAATAAATTTTCCGCCAAACCATCAAGGCCCATAACCGTCGGCACATTCATGGCCCGCAACATCACCCCGGCATGACCGCGACCGCTACCCGTTTCGCTGATAACGCCTTTACAGTGACGATGTTCAATGGTGACTAAATCTGAAGGCAGGATTTCACGGGCGAAAATGATTTCGCTGTCACCAATAATGGCTTCTTCTCCATCTGGATATTCTTCACCTGGATTCTTCAGTTTCGCCAAATTATCCAACATGCGTCGACCGATATCTCTGATATCAGCCGCACGTTCGCGTAATTCTTCAGCCTCCTTCATCGACAGGAGGCGATAATAACCTTCAACAATTTCGCTCACCACCACTTCAACGGGTTTGAGCATCGACTGAACTTGGGCGCGAATTTTTTTCAGAAATCCTTGGTCTTCCAGGATCGCCAAATGCGCGTCAAAGATCATCGCTTCTAATTCACCAATATCGCGCTGCACGCGACCGCGCAATTCTAACAATTGCTCTTTAGATAAACGCACGGCTTCATTTAAACGATCATATTCGCGTTCGACATCTTTAAAGGAAATCGTTTGGTCGCTGAATACTTGAGTTTGGCTGAATTTCAGCCGCACCGTACCCATGGCAATTCCTGGGACGACGGTCACGCCTTTATAAACTGATTTACGACCACGACGAGCATCACGATTATGACGATCAGTGGTGCCATCGCCGCGATTAAAGCGGTCTGAGGATGAATCGCGAGTTCGCGCCATGGCTTATACCATTATCCCTTCGCTCCGCTGGCAGTGGCCAACGCTTCTCTCACTAGGGTTTGAACGGTTGCCATAGCGCTATCTAACTGATCGACCTGCGTGCCGCCAGCTTGCGCCATATCTGCTTTACCGCCGCCACGTCCACCAACCATGGGCGCCAATTTGCCGATCATCTGACCTGCATGCAAGCCACGTGCGACCAAATCTGCACTAACCCCAATGGTGAGCGCTACCTTACCGTCAGCGACCGAGCCCAATATGACGCATAAACTCGGCTTTTTCGCTCGCACGGCATCTAACAAAGTGCGCAACGCCTTGCCGTCCAAATTTGGCACCACCGCAGCAATCACAGAAGCACCCGCAATATCCGTCGCGCTCGCCACCACCTCATCGGCGGCACCGGCGGCGGCCTGGGCTTGGCGTGATTCTTCGAGTTTACGTAAACGCTTTGCTTCGTTTTGCAGTTGTTCAATGCGTTCGACTAAGGAACCAGAACGGGCGCTGAGTTTCTCGCCTACGCGCAATGCCTGTTCGGTAACTTCGCGTGCGAGTTGTTCAACGCGCGCGGGCACGTCGGCAAATGGCACTTTGAATAAACGTGCTAAATCATCGACCTGACGCGCGTCATTCGCACTGACCGTATGCAAACCAACATGCGCAGCGCATGCGCTAGCAATGCGGTTTTCTTCCACAGCTAATTTCGCGGCTTCATCACCAGCGACGGCGACGATGCGGCGAATACCGGCTGATGACGCCGTTTCCGTCAAAATACGGAAAGCGCCAATGTCGCTGGTATTGGACACGTGACAGCCACCGCAAAATTCGCGACTGATTTCACCGCTACCCATGGTGACCACCCGCACCGATGCGCCATATTTTTCACCAAATTGGGCTTTCGCACCCATGGACTTTGCTTGATCAATCGGCATTTCTCGAATATCGACCGCATGTTTCGCCGCGATGGCGCTGCCAACCCATTGTTCAACGGCAGTAATTTGTTCGCGCGTCATCGCCTGAGGATGATTAAAATCGAAACGCAACGCCGTCGGTTCCACTTTAGAACCCTGCTGTTCGACATGATCTCCTAACAGTCGACCGAGCGCACTGTGCATTAAATGCGTGGCGCTATGATGACGAGTGGTTGCATTTCGCGAGGTTGCATCAACGCGTGCGGAAACGGCACCGAGTTTCGCCACGCCAGCGGTCACTTTGCCGCTGTGAACGACTAAGCCTTCATCTTTTTGCGTATCGCTCACGGCGATGGTGAAATCCTTACCAACGATCAATCCGCGATCACCCACTTGGCCGCCAGATTCCGCGTAAAATGGCGTAGATTTCAACGCAAAACGCACGTCGCTGCCGACCGTTGCCTGGGCAACTTCTTTCCCGCCGTTTTCTAACAAGGTTAATTCCGTCTCCACCGTTAATTGCTGACTACCAACAAAAGGCGTCACGCCCAAGCGTGGCTTGGCTTCTTGTAACGCAGTCGAGGTAAATACTTCGATTTGTTTGGTATTACTGATACGCGTGTGTTCGTCCCACCGTTCGCTAAAACGTTTTTCGTCAACAGTTAAGCCTTCAGCTCCCGCTAACTCCGCAATAATTTCTTTCGGGAAACCATGCGTTGTCACCAAATCAAACGCATCATCACCCGAGAACACCGTGCCGCCTTTGAATTTATCAAGCGAACGCCCAAATAATTCCAAACCTTTACGCAAGGTGCGACGGAATAATTGTTCTTCGGCTTTCAACGTATCGCGCGCTAAATCCTGGCGACGAGCGACTTCCGGATAAGCTTGTCCCATCGCTTCAACGACTGATGACACCACTTCAAATAATTTCACCTCATCGACTCCCAATTTATCCATATCTAACGTCGCCCGGCGAATCAGACGGCGTACGGTGTAGCCACGATCGCTATTCCCAGGCAAAGCGCCGTCAGCGATGCAAAACGTCACGGCACGCACGTGATCGGCGATACGACGAATGAGTGCGTTGTCTTC